>WAJY01000139.1 GCA_015523645.1 Geoglobus sp.
GGTTGGAGAGAAGAAATTTAGGATTCGGGTTGTAGAAAAAAGAATTCAGAATCGAGTTCATGAGGATGGATTCTCCACTAACATGATAAATGGACATGAAGGGGAGACTAGAATTTTAGTAGTTTAGTATTGATAATTTTTAGTTGTTGCTGGAGTATTAAATTGAGGATGTGGTAAATGTAGAGAAGCTAATCGCGGATGATTGACCTCAAAACCACATAGAGCTCGTTAATTGCTTTTTCTGCAACCCTAAGATATTCAGGCTGATTTGCTGACAGCTTGACCCATTCCTCAAATTCAGTTAGTATCTCCTCGGGAATCTCCGAGCTTCTAGATGCAAGTTTTAAAAGAGCGACAGCAGCAGTTATGCTTACTTTATCATCATTCAATAGCTCTACAAGTTTTGGGATCGCGTTCATCACAAGTTCTTCATCCTGATCAAAATAACTAATGACTGCAATTGCTTCCTGACGGACTATCCAAGCTCTGTCATCCAACATCTCAATTATTAATGGTAACAACTCCTTCCTGAATTCAGGGAATTTTAACGATATGATGCCAATAGCGTGAATTGCAGCAGCACGAACATGACGATTTTTGTCTTTCAGAAGCTTAATGATTTCAGATAAAATATTCTCAATCCTCTCCGGATATCTTCTCCAGTCAATGTTGCCCAGAACGTAAGTTGTTTTTTCGCGAACTTCAGGATCCTTGTTGTTCAAGAGTTGAATGAGCTCTGGGAGTTTTTCTTCAATTCCTGTCTTCTCTAATTCTTCAGCTATCAGAAAAGATGGATACTTGCCTTTGATCATATCTTGGATTTCTTGAGGCATGATTTTTGTTATGCAAGATTTAGTTAAAAATCTTGAGGTGTCTTATTATCCCTCCAGTTTAGAGATTCTCAGATCTCTCGCATTATCGTATTATAACCACTTATAAGGGTTTGAACTAATTCTGAATTTGCCTTCACACCTGCAAACCTACATCTCAAAAATATAGACAAGACTTTAGAGCTTTTCTAAGAAATAAAATCCTGTAATTCTATTTTGTTAGGCTGTTTTATCCAGTATCAGTAAAATTCCGATTAAAAGCTAAGGAAATTGTTTATGAGTTAGATCGTTATACTTTATGGCTTAAATGCAATGATTAACCTCTTACGAGCCTGTATATTTCTGACAGCTCCCTCAAAATCTTGATTATGTCCCTAAGCTCGTACATGTTGTCTGTTGCCATCGCCTTTTTCACCAGCCTCCCCATCAGCTTTTCAATGTTCTCTTCAAGTAGTGCGCTATCTTTAAAGGCATCAAACCCATCTACCCTCTCCACGTCTTTTTCCTTGTATTCCTTCTCCAAGCCTTTTGCCATTACTCTCCCATCACCTTCCTCCTCAACAATCTGAAATTCTGTTTTGCAGTGCGGACAAAACACCTTCTCATTCTGTTGAAACAGAGGAAGACCGCAGTCAGGACAGTGAAATTTAAGCATTTTTCCTCCTTTTAATAGTGGTTCCACCGCTTCCGAAATTTTTTTATCTTCAACCATATGACAGGGTATGACTTCCTGATATTTAATTCTGTTTGGAGGTGGTGCAGTTGGCAGATGTGTTAAATGATGTCCTTGAAACGCTAGATAGAATTATCCATGATGATACTGTTCCAAGAAACATCAGAAGGACTGCAGGAGAGATAAAAGAAGATCTCCTAGCTGGAGGAGATATTGCATTAAAAGCATCAAGTGCAATCTCGATTCTGGAAGAGCTTTCAGCAGACCCAAATCTGCCCATGCACGTTAGGACTATGATATGGAATTTAGTGGGCAATCTTGAGAGGCTTTCTGTTCAATAGAAATTATCTTTTTAAGTCTCTTTTTGTGATACCGAAGTAATTTCACTCTTCGAACAACCACCTCCCAAGCTCAAACACCCTTTCAGCAAATTCCTGAAAAAGTCTGCTAAGGTTTTCAATCTCATAAAATTCAGATTCATGTGAGGCTAATTGTAGCAGTAAGCAAACTTATCCTGCGATCTAATAAGAACGATTTTCTGCTCCATCAGACCAAAGATCTCTGTTTTCCCATTGTCTTGATGGTTGTCTGCTCTGGCAAAAACATACCCATTCCATCCACCTTCAAGAATTCTTTAAGCATGAGCCTAGCTATCTCTCTACCCCCTGCATTCATCTCTCTTCATTTTTTCCAGCAATCTATTGTTGATTTTCTCAAGGATGTGCTTAAACAACATTCTTGGCATTTCAAAAGGCTATGAAGAAATTGCAGTAAGCGAAATCTTTTATCGCCTTATGGGCAAAGCTATCTTTGCTTTTGGCTCAGCAACAAAGGGTAGAAAGTCTAACCTCTAAAATTTACGCTTAGTTGCCACAACACAAAATTTTTAGATTAGGTTAAAGAATTAAAATATAGCATGTTTTTTTAACTACATTCTATTTTTCAAACATTCTTCTTGTTTTGCGATCTCAGAGATTCATTAACTCCTCTTAATAGCTTAGCATTTCACCCTATTCTCTGATTATCTGTTTTATGACTCTCTAATTTTTTGACTTCTTATTAATTTGAACTAGAAACAGTCTGTAAGGATAAAGGAAGGTTAAAAAGTACAACGACAGATTTTTATTTAACAATAAATAATGAACGTCAATGCTAAGGAAGATGTTCTATCCCGAGTCTGTGGCGGTTATTGGCGCATCTGCTGATCCAAGAAAGCTGGGGCATACAATTCTAAAGAACATAATCGACGGGGGGTTTAGTGGAAAAATTTATCCGATTAATCCGAAGGGTGGCGAGATCCTTGGTTTGAAGGTTTATCAGAGCATCATTGACGTGCAAGATGATGTTGATCTTGCAGTTATAATAATTCCTGCCAAGCTTGTTCCTGGGGTTATGGAGGAATTAGGAAAGAAAGGGGTTAAGGCTGCTGTAATAATTACTGGAGGATTCAGAGAGGCTGGAAATGAAGAGCTGGAAGAACAGATGCTAGAGATTGCGAAGAGAAATGGAATAAGGGTGATTGGACCAAACTGTCAGGGCATAAACAACACGCACCATCAACTTTGTGCTTCTTGGCCACTAATAACCCTGAAGGGAAGGATTGCAATAGCATCGCAGAGCGGTACAGTTGCTGCGGCTCTGGCACAATGGAGCCAGAATGATGGAATTGGGTTTTCAACCTTTGTCAGTCTCGGAAACAAATCGGATGTCGATGAAGTCGACATAATTCAGTTCTTTTCAGAGGATGAAAACACTGCAGTGATAGCCCTTTATGTGGAAGGAGTTAAGGATGGTAGAAGGTTCATTGAGGCTGCAAAGAGATGCAAGAAGCCGATAGTTGTGCTAAAGCCAGGAGTTACAGAAAGGGGAGCAAAAGCAGTAGAGAGCCACACCAAATCTATGGCTGGGAAAGATGTTGTTTTTGAGGCAGCATGTAGACAGAGTGGTGTTGTTAGGGCAAAAAATCTTGAGGAACTTTACGACTTTGCAAAGGCATTTGCGTATTTAAAGACTTTCGGAGGAGAAAGAGTGCTTATTATAACCAGCTCTGGAGGTTCAGGCATTCTGGCAATTGATGTACTGGAGAGCAACGGATTAAATGTTTTTGAGACCGATGAGAAACTGAAGGCTAAACTCAGAGAGCTTGTGCCAGCTCATGCGATCCTTGATAACCCAATAGATTTAACAGGAGATGCCACAGCCGAGATGTATCTGAATGTCTTCAAAGCTTCTTTTGATTATGCAGACGCTTTTCTGCTCATTTTTGGAGATCCAATAGAGGGTGCAGCTAATGCGGTAATTGAGATCTCGGAGATTGCGAAAAAGGAGGGAAAAACTGTAGTTGTTTCCTTTCTTGGTGGTGGAGAGATAGAGAGAGAAGAGGTGGCAAAAATGCATAAACATGGCATACCTGTATTTCCAACCCCAGAAAGAGCTGCCAAAGTTCTGGTGGCATTGAAGAGGTAAAAGAAACTGTAAAGTATCAGATAATTAAAATCTGGATGTGGGGTGGTATTATGCATCGAATAATTGAAAGGGCTTTAAGAGAGGGAAGATTTCCAACTGAACCAGAGTGTAGGGAAATTCTGGAGGATTATGGCATTCCTGTTTTGGAATATGCGGTAGCCAAAAGTGAGGAAGAAGCTGTTAGGGTTGCTGAAGAGATAGGGTATCCTGTTGTAATGAAAATTGTTACAGCAAAGGGAGAGCACAAATCTGATATCGGTGGAGTTTTGCTGAACATAAAAGACAAAGATGAACTCATCAAATCTTTTAGGGAGTTGAAGGCACCAATGGGGGTTCTGATATCTCCAATGGTTAGTGGTGTTGAGCTTCTGATAGGTGCCTTTCAGGATGAGCAGTTTGGTGGAGTTGTTGCCTTTGGAACCGGCGGGAAGTTTGCAGAGGTTTATGAGGATGTTGCCTACAGAATAACACCCATAGATGCAGATACAGCAATGGAAATGATAAGAGAGACGAAAGTTTACAGAATTCTATCTGGTTATAGAGATGTTAAGGCAAGGGACATCAACCAGATTGTCAAAGTTCTCGTGAACCTCTCCAAGCTTGTTGAAGAAAATCCGGAGATAAGGGAAATAGACCTCAATCCTACTTTTTCCTTGCCTGAGGGTGTGTTTGTAGGGGATGCGAGATTCATTCTATGATCATTTTTTAGCAATTAAAAAATTTTTTATTGTTGTTCCTCTAATTCAAGTTAAGTTTCTTGTATCTTGCTCAGCAAACCTCTCATGCTGTAAAAGTGGAAAAAACTTCTCTTGTTTTTCACCTCTCCTCCAACTCTGCAGGTTTGTAGTGTTTGTATAGCTTGTCCATAAACACGTCAAAATCAATTCTTTCGAGGATTCCCCAGTCAAAAGGTTCAGCCTCTCTCTCCTCAATATACAGTGAGTTTGTGGGGCAAACAGCAATGCACGATCCAAATCCGTCACAAAGTCTCTCATCTACAAGCCTTACCTTTCCATCAACTATCTCAAGAGCTTTTGTGGGGCAGGATTCAACACATCTTCCGCATGCAATACACGTTTCGTGATTTATTCCAATAATCATTCTCTTTGTTTTCATTTAAAACCCCCTATGAGCCCTTTTTTCTGCCTCTATCATACTCTCATCAACAATACCCTTGTATTCTTCCACCTCTCCGCTAACCCTAACAATAAATCTTTTGACATTTTTGTTTCCTTTTTCTCTTTCCACCATCATGTGCA
>WAJY01000140.1 GCA_015523645.1 Geoglobus sp.
AGCTCCTTAGCCACCCACTCTGCAGTGAACCTGTTATCGCCTGTTAGCATCATGCACTTGATTCCCATCTCCTTGAGCATTCTTATTGCATCTCTTGACTCCTTCCTCACTACATCCGCAAGTGCAATAACACCCTTAACCTTCTCCTGATCCTCAATCAGATAAACAACTGTCTTTCCCTGTTTTGCAAGCATTTCAACCCTATCATCTCTGAACTCTATTCCCTTCTCCTTCAAGTAGCCGGGACTGACAACAAGAAAAACTTTGCCATCTATCTCACCCCTAACCCCCTTTCCCGGGATTGACTTGAAGTTCTGAACATCTGCTAAAGCTATGCCTCTTTTCTTAGCCTCTTCAACAATCCCGCTTGCTATCGGATGCTCTGATTTTGACTCAAGACTTGCACAGATCTTTATCACTTCCTCTTCATTTCCGCTAAATGCTACAACATCTGTTACACCGAATCTGCCTTCAGTTAGCGTTCCTGTTTTATCAAAAACAACAGCCATGATGTCTTTTGCCCTCTCAAAAGCCATTCTGTCTCTTATAAGAAGTCCGTTTTTAGCGGCAATGGATGTGGAGACAGCAACAACCAGCGGCACTGCCAAGCCAAGAGCATGGGGACAGGCTATCACCATAACCGTCACAGCCCTTTCAACAGCAAATGCTATGTCCATGCCAAAGTATGTCCAGATAACTAGGGTTATCGCTCCCACGCTGAGCGAGATTACGGTTAGCAGGAAAGCAGCCTTGTTCGCAAGATCCTGGGTTTTTGATTTGCTTTCCTGCGCTTCTCTAACAAGCTCAATGACCTGATTTAGATATGTCTCTTTACCAGTTTTCTTAACCTCAACAATTATCGATCCCTCTCCATTTATCGATCCACCTATAACCTCATCTCCAACCCTCTTTGTTACGGGTTTGCTCTCACCTGTCAGCATAGCCTCATTCACACTTGTTTCTCCTTCAACAACAACACCATCAACCGGAATCTTCTCTCCAGGCTTGACAATAACCCTGTCTCCGGGGTTGAGCTGATCCACCCCAACATCAACAACCCCACCATTGGTTATGAGATGGGCTTCAGATGGCATTATTTTCACAAGCTCTTCAAGGGCTCTTGATGCTCCCAAAATTGATCTCATCTCAAGCCAGTGCCCGAGAAGCATGATGTCTATAAGGGTTGCCAGTTCCCAGAAGAAGAACTTGCCTTGGAAGCCAAAAACAACGGCAGAGCTGTAGATGTATGCTGTTGTTATTGCAACTGAAATGAGAGTCATCATTCCAGGCATTCTTTTTCCTAGCTCATCAGCCATTCCTCTGAAGAATGGATAGCCCCCATAGAAGTAGACAGCTGAGGAGAGAATGAAGAGAAGATAAACATCCCCAGAAAATCGAAGGCTAAAGCCCAGTGTTTTTTGTATAAGGGGGGAAAGCAGGAGGATGGGTATTGTGATTACAATACAGACGTAAAATCTTCTCTTGAAGTCCAGCATCATGTGCTGATGGTGGGTGTGCTCGTGCTTCTCAGTCTTTGCACCATGCTCCATCTCATGCTTTCCCTGCATTAACTATCCCTCAAGCTCCTCCTTCATCTTTCTGTATTCTTCTTCAGTTATCTCTCCTCTTGCATACCTCTCCTTCAGTATCTCAACAGCACCCTTTCTATCTCTTTTCTCAGGTGTAGTTTCTCTGATTATTATGTAGAGTATTAGGAAGAAAATACCAACCATGGGCAAGATCACAAGTATGAACCAAAGAGCACCATTCATACCCCTCTTTTCAGCATCCTGGTAAACCAGATATCCTATCAGAAGGAAAATCAGCCACCACAGTCCCATCCAAAGTCCAAAGAATCCGAAACCAAAAGGCCACATGTGCCAGTATCCATTCATAACAATTTTTACACCTAGGATATAAAAATCATTTCCCTCAGTTTTTCAGAAAATGCAGAGAAATTCTGGATTAGAGATATTTGCTCAAGAAAATACCAAGTTTTTCTTTGATGTTTTCAGATATCATCTCAGGGTTTGTTGTTATTGCAAATTTTAAAGCATCTTTGCACTCGCATTCTCTCTCTTCAGGTATCAGAGGTATGAGCTCTTTAAGAACCTTCTTGACGTTCTCCTCATTTTTTGCAGCATTCTCCAAAATTGTTTTAACGTCCACAGGCTCATCCTTCCATACGTCATAGTCGGTTACAGTTGCTATTGTTAAATAGCACATCTCAGCCTCTCTTGCAAGCTTAGCTTCAGGTATTGCGGTCATTCCAATTATATCAAAGCCCAGTTTTCTGTAAACGTTTGATTCTGCCTTTGTTGAGAACTGCGGACCTTCAATGCAGACATACGTTCCTTTTTTGTGATACTCAAGTCCCAGATTATCCAGAACCTTAAAAACAGCATTCCTCATTTCATCACAGAATGGCTCTGCAAATCCTATGTGCACAACCACCTCCTCAAAGAACGTGTTTTTTCTAAACTTTGTTCTGTCATATATCTGATCCGGGATGACTATGTCAAGTGGCTTGATGTCCTCTTTCAGCGATCCCACAGCTGCAATGCTTATAACTCTTTCAACCCCAAGTTTCTTTAGAGCGTAGATGTTTGCCCTGTACGGAACGTTTGTTGGGGAATAGACATGCCCCCTGCCATGTCTTGCTATAAACGCAACGTTCCTACCTTCAAATTCTCCGAGAAAAATCTTGTCCGAAGGCTTTCCGAAAGGTGTTTCTATCTCAACCTCCCTTACATTCTCAAAAGCCTCGCTCTCATAGATTCCTGTTCCACCTATTATTCCTATTTCAGCCTTCATTGCCTAAGCCTCCAGAACGTCTTTTCATCCTTTACAATTCTCTCAACTATCCCTCTTCTCTCCATCTCCTTTATTACTTCGAAGAACCTCATTGGCTGGGCTATCTCAAGATAAACTGGATCAATCTGATGATATTCATGCAATCCCCACTTTATGTCCCACTCTCCCCAGAGTTTTTCCTTGTCCCTTGCAAGGAGTCTGGAGATTAACTCTATCATGTCCTCAACAAAGTTCCAGGGAAATATCACCCATGCCCATTCCTCCATGTACTCTCCAAAGTAGTCTGGAGTGAAGCGTGATGTGTAGAGAAGCTGAAGGGTTGCAGTCTTGACCTCTTTTGCACCATTCTCCTCCACATGCTCCTTTGCCCTCATCAGACTCTTCCCAGTATCGGCGATGTCGTCAACAACCAGAACTCTTTTTCCAGATACGCTGTCTTCAGGAAGTGGGTATTTTATTTTCACCTCTCCACTCTGCTTTGCAGTTCCAACATAATGCTCTATCTTTAAACTTGTCAGGTCGTCAAGCCCGAGAAGATCACAAAGAACTCTCCCAGCAAACCATCCACCTCTTGCAAGGGCAACTATTATCTCTGGCTCAAAACCATCCTCCTTTATCTGATCAGCCACCCTTCTGCACAAACCATCCATGTATTCCCAGTTTGTCACAATACACTTGAACCTGTCAGGAAACGCATCCATCTCTACCACCTTTTCTTACTCAGATTTTAGTGATTTAACCTTTCCGATATTAAAAAATAGGAAAATTATCTTTAAATACTATTTTTAATGTCATTCAATATTAAGAAAATTCTGCTTGCAATGCTGTTAGCTGCAATCATTTTTGGGTGCCAGCAGCCTGCTCAAAAACCTTCTGAGGAAATAAAAGTTACAGAAACTCCTTCAGGAAAGAAGATAGAGATGTTTGCACACACATCTTCCTGCTTTTGTCATGACAGTCTCAGAGATCGCTCTGGAAATGACGTTTTAATACTCTCTGAATGGAGCCAGAGCATGATGGCTCCTGCATCAAAAGATCCATACTGGAGGGATCCATACTGGAGGGCAAAGGTAAGCTCTGAGATTGCAAAATTTCAGGAATATAAAGGATGTGATTGAGGAGGAGTGTGCAAGATGTCACATACCTCAGAGTTCAAATGTAAAGGTATCAACAAAACTTCCAAACCTGTCTGAGAGGTCTCCTTTTTTC
>WAJY01000141.1 GCA_015523645.1 Geoglobus sp.
CATACCCCAGCCAGCAACAACTGCCTTCATCATTTCACCTCAAAAAATCTTGCTATCTCCTCTAAAGCCTCTCTCTGTTTTACTTGGTTGCGGGGTATTGGAACCTCTCTCTACATCTAAGGAGAATCCAGTATTTTCAATCACATGGGAAACGCTAACTCCAGGATGGATTGATTCAAGCTCAAAAATCCCGTCTTTCAACCTGAAAATGCAGAGATCTGTTATAACAACAATCTCAATGTCCGGCAAACCATAATCCCTTCTTCTTTTCCCATCAACAACGTTTCCCGGAGAGGTTATGTAATCAACCCTCTCAACAAATCTTCTCTTCTCATGCCTTGTAACAACAACAACCTTTCCCACAACGCTAACGACATCATTTGCCCCACCACTTCCAGTCATTCTGATCTTAGGAGAGAAGTAATCACCGATTACAGTTGTGTTTATGTTTCCATACTTGTCTATCTGAGCTGCACCGAGAAAAGCCACATCAACATGATGCAAATAAACCCCCAAAATGTCTATCATGTCAGTAGCTTGAACCGCATTCACAGCATTTACAGGATCTGAAACACCTCTCGGAGGGCGAATGTAGTCAGGATCTACCGATCCCATCTCTCCCAAGATAACTGAGTCTGGAGCGTGAACCTTCTTTGCCAGAAATGCTGCGCGCAACGGCAAGCCAGTTCCGACAAACACAACATCACCATTTTTTATCTCCCTTGCTGCACTGCAGATCATTATCTCCTCATTCTCCACAAAACCACACCTCCTCATTCACAACCATAATTCACAGGCTTTGAATAGGCTGGCTTCTTCACCACAAGCTCAGCCAATCTCTCCCTCCCAACCATTTCAAGATATTCTTCATGGCTTTCAACACCATACACATACTCCTCAAGAAAGCTTTCAAAGCTCTCAGCAGTTTGAGCATTCTTGTAATACTTAGCCTGAAATTCCTTATCGGCAAGATAGAATCCCTGACAAGCCCACCAGTGACTTCCAAATGGTACTTCTACAACTGCGTCAACCATAAAGCCAGGCAATACCGTTAAATTTGGATTTTTTCTTATTTCCTCACTCTCAACAATTTTTTCAGCCGAAACTATTATTTTTCGGCTTGCTTTTGCTGCCCAGATGTCGGATGCAAGCATGCCCCATCTTTGCGCATTGCCGTATTTGTCAGCTATTTGGCAATGAAGAAAAGCCACATCTGGATTGGACGCTGGAACAACCAAAACCTCTCGATCATCGAATGGTGATCTGATTTTAGCCAGCTTTTTTTCGCTTACACGCTTTTCAGCAACATCACTCATAACCATTGAGTTGACAGGTATGAAGGGGAGCCTGCATGCCCCTGCGAAGAACCTCAAAGTCATTGTGAGGTTTGTGTAGTCCTCTATTTCGATCTTTCTCGGAATGCCTTCTTTGAGGGCTCTGCTAACACAAGGTGCAAAGCTCAAACCTCTCGGGCTGTGTATTGCGACAAAACCGATTTCTAGTCTTTTAACACAACCCGCTCCTACAAGCATGTCAACCGTATCAACGGCACCAGCTGTAACAACTGTCAGATTCCTCTTTCTCTGCCTAACAACCTCCATAACAAGCGCACTTGGAACTGGCTGTGTTGTTCCTCCGGGAGTTAGCACATCTCCATTTTTCACAAATTTCCTCACAGCCTCATCCAGATCCATCAACTTCTCCTCCATATTCATTCACCCTTCAGATAAACCTCAACATCAACCTGAGATCCACACTTGGGGCAGTAATATGCTCGCATTCCGAAAAAACCTGATTCATTTAAAACCGAGTTGTTAAAAAAGAAATTTCTGAGCTTTATATCTCTGTATTTCCTGTAATCTGATCTAAAACCACACTCGAGGCATTCCATATCCCCTTCAACATCTCTGGATTTTTTGATCCTCTCCATTCTCATATCTCTCCTTAACTTCTCGGTTTCTAAAAGATCAACGACAAAACCACTCCTAGATTTGATAAGCCTCACTCCATAAACTTTCTCAGCTACGTCAACAGACGTTATCTCGTCCTCAACATCCTTTCTGACCATCTCTGGATCTCTATCAATCGGATCTCCAAACCCGGCACCACCTTGGGCAGAGTATGCAAGAACTATGTCCCCATTCTTAAGGGTGAACGACTTTGTCAATCCTCCACCGACAAAAACCTGTCCACCAAGCTTGAAGGCATCCTCTATTCTGTTAACAATCCTGAACACATCCTCTACCTTAGGCTTTTCATCGAAGATAACAAAACAAGACTTTACAGTTTCTGCAGGCAACCCACCGTTTAGCGGAAATGAAATTATTTCAGAACCTCCATACCCGCCAGCTATGTTAACCTTAACCTCACCCTTTGCATTGTAGATCATGTATGCAGCCTCAACCCCAACTCCACCTCTGTATTTTCCGAAACCACATGAATCCTTTCTGTGCTTTCTGTAGAGATACAAAACCGGATACTTCTGCTCATAAACCTCGACATCAGGACAGCTTGGGATCGGATGCATCTGACTTCCACCGGAGTCACAGCCATCCATGTCGATGTTTGCACCTGTTCCTGCCAAATGCCCCGATTCCCAGAGCAGACCTCCAAACCTGGCTCCAAACTGATTCACTCCTCCAAGAATTACACTTGCAGATTCGGTGCTCCACGAAGCTGAAGCTGACAGTTCCAGCTCTTTCTCTCCTGATTCAAGCATAAGCCTGCTTATCAGATGTGTTACAAGTCCAGTAATGAGCTTTCCCGGAGCCGGTGGAGCCTGAGAGCATGCCGATGGCCACCTTGCATTGACAAGCGTCCCCTCTGGAGCCACGATCTCAACGTTCTTCAGCAATCCTGAATTCCAGTATGTATCATAAAAGAGCGTTCCCATCAGTGCAACAAAAACGCTTCCAAGGGTTCCATAGTAAGTGCAGTTCAACGGGCTTGGGTTTTGCTCATCTGTGCCGCTAAAATCAAATACAAGCCTGTCTCCATTCTTTATAAGGGTGCAGACAACCTTCTTAACAACATATTCAACTCCATCATAGTCAATGTACCCAACAGCTGTTAGTTTTTTATCCGGAAGCTTTGAAATCTTGTTTCTTGCGATCTCTGTTGTTTTTTCAATCAGCTCACTCATGAGTGCCCTGAATTTCTCAATTCCATATTTTTCAATCACATCAAGTATTCTCTTCCTTATCACCTCCAATCCAGCAATCTTCGCCTTAACGTCAAGGATATACATCTCGGGATCTCTCAGATTCTTGTGAACAAATTCAACAAAATCCTGTCTAAGTCCTTTCTTGTCTGCAATCTTTAAAAATGGTATGACAAAACCCTCATGAAATATCTCCTTTGCGGTTGACGGCATAGACCCTGGCTCTATTCCACCTATATCCCCGACATGCGTGAGAGTCACTCCCCAAGCCACCACCTCATCCCCATAAAAAATCGGTGCAATGCAGTATTGATCTGCAGTGTGTGCAGTGCCTATCCACGGATCGTTTGAAAAGAAAACGTCACCCTCTCTAATATCATCACCATAAATTTCCATGATCCGGGTTATCACCTCAGGTGCCCCCATCACGTGCAACAGAACTCCAGTACCAGAGAGGACGCATTCTCCTTTGGATGAGTAAAGAGCTGCCATAGCCTCTCCGAATGCAACTGTAGGTGAGCCAGAAACTCTTTTGAGTGCTGCCCTACCTTCTGCAAGTATTGTCCAGAGCTTGTGACGTAGAATCTCGAATTCAACTGATGCTAACCTCATCAAAATCACCCCGAACTGGCTTGAATAACTACATTCAGGTATTCATCAACTCTTGCCAATCTATCACCCGGAACCACCACTGTTGTGGCTGGATACTCTATTATAGCTGGTCCTAAAACAACATTCCCGGCTTTCAGCTTTGATCCATCATAAACACAGGAAATGGAATAATCGCCATCAATAAACACCTCTCTCTTCTCCTTCAAAGCCTTTGAAGAGTCACTTCCATAACTCTTCTGCTTCTTAAACCTTATTTTTGGAACATGATAGATAGCCTCAACAATCAGATTCACACTCTCAATCCCAGCCTTCCTGTATGCAGTCCCCTTTCCATAACTCTCCTCGTAAATTCTATCGAAATCATCCATAATTCTATGGACATCTCCATCATCAAGCTCACCCCTTTTAACCCCAACTCTCTCCACATTTATCTGCTTGCTGTATCTGAGCTCAATCCACCTCATTAAATCGACCTTTGCTGGATCGAACCCCATTTTCTCCATATCATTCAAAGCAATCCCTTCCAGCTTCAAAAACTCCTTTGAAAGTTCTTCTGCATCTACAGGCATAATTCGCATGTATGGATGTCTGTATATTCTTCGAACATCGCTTGCAATTATGCTCATTGCCTCAAAAACAGGGGCTAAATGGGGAATGTAAACCCTCTCAATCCCAAGTTCTTGAGCATATTGAGCAGAGAAAAGCCCACCAGCACCCCCATAAGCCAGAATTGTAAATTCTGCAGGATCGAAACCTCTCATTACTGTGTTCAGCCTTATTGCATCAGCACACTGAGAAACCATTATCCTAACAGCCTCGTAGGCAGCCTCAACGACATCCATTCCCATTGGATCTGCTATTTTTTCTCTGAAAATTTCAAGTGCCCTTTCCTTGTTAAGTTTCATTCTCCCCCTCAAAAAATAATCTGGATTTATGTAGCCAAGGATAAGACAGGCATCTGTTAGTGTTGGCTCCTTCCCACCCCTATCATAGCAAACCGGTCCAGGCTCCGACCCTGCACTCTTTGGACCTATTTTTATCAAATTTGTCACAGAATCAACCCAGACTACAGTTCCTCCTCCAGCACTTATGGAAAAGACATCTATCATTGGTATTGCTATCTGAAACCTCTCTAGCATCGGCTCTCTGATGTACGACCACTCTCCATTGTGTATGATTCCAACCTTGAATGTCGTCCCGCCAACGTCTGTGGCGATCACATTTTCTATACCCAGCAGTGAAGAGAAAAATGCACTTCCCACAATTCCCATTGCAGGTCCTGATTCAACTGTTTCAATGCTGTTTATGCTGTGAGCAGGTAAAACAGAGCCATAGATTGTTGTGACATACAGATCTCTACCGTAGCCCTTGCTTTTCAGCTTTCCCTCTAAACTCTTTAGATGATCCCTAACTATTGGCTCAACGTATGCATTTATTATGGTTGCCATCATCCTCGGATACTCTCCAACAACCTGGCTTATCCTGTGGGATAAAGAGACATGAATGTCAGGATGCTCCCTTTTTATGTATTCTCCAACCGCAATCTCATGCTTTGGATTAACAGGGGAGTTCAGCATGCATACAGCAATTGACCTGATACCAGCTGAGATAAGATCACTCACAGCACTCTCCACTTCATTGAAGTCTAATGGAACAACAACATTTCCCTGGCTGTCAATCCTTTCCACAACACCCTTGATATATTTCCTTGGAATTATCGGCTCAGGCTTTCTTGTTCTCGTTTGGCGCTTAATCTCCTCCTCAGACAAGCCTGCAACTTTGCCTGTGCCCCTCATCATTAAGGGAATGTCTTCAAAACCTTTTGTTGTAATCAGTCCTGTTCTAACTCCACTTCGCGTAAATAAGGTGTTGGTTGCTATTGTTGTCCCGTAATACAGCAGGCTGTTTCTAAGCAATTCATTTAAAGAAACTTCTGCATTCATCGAGATTTCGTTCAGGCAGTGAAAAACAGCCTTTGAGAAGTCATCGTATGTTGTGGGATGCTTTGCATACAAAACCTCACCACTTTCCAGCAAAGCGAAGCAATCTGTGAAAGTTCCACCCGTATCAATTCCCACTATACTTCTTGCAATTTCCATTAAAAATCGTTAAATATATCAAGATAAATGCCTTTTGTAACTCCGTTTGTTGATCACAGGCATACATCATTCCTCCATGCTTTCCAACTCCCAAAATTTTGTTTCAGAGATCTCCTATTTTTTCGGTAAACTTGAACTGTTTTTTATCTAAATAATAAATATCATGGATAAATAAAATTATAGATTCCACTTTTTTAACACTCTCTCCCTGATATCTCTACTAAACCTGTTTATCTTCGGAAATTCATCAATTCTGTGGTAGGGCTTGCAGGCATTCACGATAACCTTAGCCATTGTGAAATTCTTTTCAGCTCTTTTATGGGGTGAAAGAGATGGATCTAGAGGACTTGTGAGAAAACCTCTAACAATCTCTATCCCGCTCTCAGCATCACACCTCGTTGTTATAGCCCACAGCACCTCATCAAAATCTGAAGGGTCTATGTCATCATCCACAACGACCACAAACTTTCCAGTCAAGGCTCCTCCATAGTATATGCTAGCCACAGCGCTTGCCACATGCATTGCATGCCCCAGATACATTTGCTTAATTGACACAACAACAAGAGTTCTGTTCCCTGGACCATGGATCCATACACCCTTAATCCCGGGAAATCCCATCCTTTCAAGCCAGCTCCATACAAAGGGAGCTGAGTGTATCGGTATAGGCGGCCAGGTTGGAATCGGAGGTTTGAATGGCGGCTGACCGTGAATTATCGGATTGTCTCTGAAGTATATCGCCTTAACCTTGATCACCGGAGTTTCTCTAACACCTGAGGCATAGTATCCTGTCCACTCACCAAAAGGACCTTCTGGACTACTTTCCTTTTCAGGTGGGGGAGAGAAACCCTCTATCACTATCTCCGCATTTGCAGGTAGCGGCAAGTTCGTGTGCTTACCTTCAACAACCTCGACAGCCTTTCCCCTTATATGTCCTGCAAGCTCATATTCCGAAATGCCCCACTGCAGGGGCATTGTGCTGCACATCCAAAGCAATGGGTCTTGCCCAAGTGAAACAACAACCGGACAGTCCTCTCCTCTTTCCCAGTATTTCTCCCTCATTATGGTTGCGTGCTTTCCTGGAGATGCGTAAAAGCTGAGTGTTTTCTCATCTTGAACCATTATCCTGTATGTTCCAAGATTCACCCATCCCTCATCAGGATCTTTTGTTATCGTTATGCTACCTGTTCCAATGTATCTCCCTCCATCATGTTCATGCCACTTTGGAACTGGGAATCTTAGGAGATTCACATTTTCATTCTCCATTACGTTCTCCATAACAGGCGCATCATCAACAAACTTAGGCTTTTTAGGCTGAAAGTTCTCAAGTTTTTCCTTCCACATCCTGACTACCTCTAAATCTGGAATCTCTGGAGACATGCCCAATGCTATCTTTTGCCTGAGTGGTGTTGTTAGGATGTTTGTGGCAACTCGAAATCCTTTCTCATAACCTTTAATTCTATCAAAAACCAATGCGGGTCCTTTTTTCTCTGCTACAATTTCGGTAATTGCACCTATCTCCAAGTTCCAGTCTGCATTTTCAATTACTCGAAGCTCTCCGATTTCATCCAACCTCTCTATAAATTCCCTCAGGCTTTCACAGAATTTCATAATCTAGTTTGTTGAAATTGAAAAAATAAAGTGTTTGTCAATTGAAATTATTGATACGACTCCCAAGCAAAGAAACATAGATCATCCTAGAAAGTCCTTTTGGGAATTGGGAATTGAAGGGCTTAGGATCCTTCAATTCATCAACTCAAAACTCATCACACGTCTGCATTTTCTGGAGTGAGAAACTGGAAAAAACAAAAAGGGTGGTAAAAAACACAGATTCCCTGCCTAATTGGCTCATCCCGGCTTTATTATCATTTCAATAAATTAAGACAATTTACAAAATTTTATAGTTATCCCAATTTTAAATCAAACAAGGTGAGAGCATGACGCTGAAAACAAAAATTAAAGCCCTTGTAACCGCGGGAAAAACCATGATTGGAGTTAGTGGCGAGGCATTCAGAACACTGGAGAACTCATTCATTGTTGATGGGGACGTTCAAAGAACATGGCGTCTTCTGTCGGATATAAAGAAGCTTTCAGAGCTTTTGCCAGTGGACAAATGTGAGATTAACCTGATTGATGACAGGAACGCTAACATCGTTGTTGGACTGAAGTTCGGGATAATGAGCTTGAAGGCAGGAGGAACCATAAGACTGCTCGAATCCCAAGAGCTAAAGAGAATGGTTGCGGAGGCTGTTTTAACAACAGGCACACTCAAAAAAGAGGTGGAAAGTGAGGGCGAGAAACCAGAGGTGTCAATAGTTGTTGCTGTGGAGATAGAGCCTGTTTCCGAAAAGAAAACGCTCGTTAAATACAGAATGGAGTTCAATGTGGAAGCTGAAAGACTTAAGAAGATATACGAGAGCATTTTGGATTACAAGTTTGCAACCCTCCATGAAACGTTTGTTGAGAAATTTAACGAAGCTTTGAAGGAGGTGTGATTTTATGTTTGATGCTGAGTATGATGTTGTTGTTATTGGTGCAGGACACAACGGTCTCATAACCGCAAATTACCTGGCAAAAGAGGGTTTAAAAGTTGCTGTTATTGAAAGGAGGTACGAAGCTGGAGGGGGGTTATGCACCGAGGAACTAACAACTCCCGGATTTAAACACAATCTGCATTCCTACTACCACGTTTTGGTTGATCACATGCCTGCATATAAAGAGCTAAAATTGAAGGAATATGGCGCCGAATACATCTGCCCTGAGGTTCAAACGGGTCTTGTAACTTCCGATGGAAAAACTCTAACCATCCACACAGACATCGAGAAGACCCTTCAGTCAATTTCAAAGCTCTCTGAGAGAGATGCCGAGACATACAAATCACTGCATGATGGATACAGGGAATTTTATCAGATGATAGTAATTCCAGCCCTCTACACACTACCTGCCAAGCCTTCTGAGAGAGTTGGTGTGCTGGAGCAAACTGAGGAGGGACTGGAATTTCTCAGGCTCGACAGGCTATCTCCCATTGAAGTTCTGAACGAATTTTTTGAAAGTGAGGAGCTAAAGTCTGTCATACTGAACGAACTGATATATCCAAGGTGGATCATGCCAGATTACAAGGGGCTCGGTTCAATGGCACTTTTGATAATAACCGGGGTTGAGAGGAAGCAGCTTTGTGTTGGAGGTTCTCATCAGCTTGCCCATGCACTTTGGAGAAGTCTGATGGACAATGGAGGAGTTGTGCTAGGGTGCAGAACAGTTGAAAGGATAATAGTGGAAGATGGAGAGGCGAGAGGTGTTCTGCTTTCAACCGGAGAAAGAATTGGAGCAAGAAAGGCTGTGATAAGCTCGGTTGATCTGAAACAGACTTTCTTTGACTTCATGGAAGATGGGACTGTTGACAAAAATCTGCTTAAAAAGATAGAGAACTTCAAGCTTGATGAGTACTCACCCTTCACAATACACCTTGCCCTCAGAGAACCACCAAAGCTCTCAGCCTCTGTCAGGGAGCCTTCTGTAGATGAGTCATTCCACCTGATCCTTGGCTCGGACACCACAGACTCCCTTTCAGACAAAATTGAGAAGATAAGGAGAGGGAAGATTCCAGAAGAGCCAATTCTTTACTGCAGCGTACCAACTCTTTACGACAGGCTTCAAGCTCCACCCAACCGCCATACAGCTGTTATTGTCTCTCCTGTTCCGTATTCTGTCAACGGAAATGCTGAGAGATGGGATGAAATAAAGTGGGATTATATGGAAACTTGCCTTGAATACTACAGCGAGTTTGCTCCCAATCTCAAAAACAGCATCATGGGTAAATTCGCCTTCTCCCCACTTGACATAGAAAGAAGGCTGATCAACATGCAGAAAGGTTCACCATTCATGGGAAGACCAACTCTAGATCAGATAGAATACTTCAGACCTCTACCAGAGCTCTCTGATTTCAGAACACCAATCAAACGCTTGTACCTTGCAAACTCCTCATGCCATCCGGGTGGAGGAATAACTGGAGGACCTGGATACATAGCATCCAGAGTCGTTCTGGAGGATATTAAAGCTGGAAAGATCTGAGGGAGGTGAAAAAATGGCTGAATTTGACTTTGTTGTTGTTGGTGGTGGGCACAACGGACTGATATGTGCTAGTTATCTGGCAAAGGCTGGATTTGAGGTTTGTGTGCTGGAGCGAAGACATGAGGTTGGGGGTGGAGCTCACAGCGAGGAGATATTTCCCGGGGCTGTGCTAAACCTTCACTCCGTTCATCATCACGATCTGACTGAAAGACCCCCATGGAATGATCTTGGATGGGGGAGATTCGGGCTGAAGTACATAAGACCTCAAATCCAAGCTGTAAGTCCGAGCAGCGATGGAAGGCATGCATTCATAATATACCAAGATCTCGACAAGACTTGCAAGAACATAGAGAAGCTATCAGAGAAGGATGCAAAGACATACAGAAAGCTGAACATGCTTGCAGAGAAGGGATTCAGGGAGTTTGTCATGTCCCTGTATTTCAATCCTCCATTGCCAAGGGAGGAGTATGAGGAGATATTGAGGAGATCAAAGGAGCTTGAAGAGCTCATACCATACTGGGAGGAACCTCCGGCAAAGATACTGGATGAGACCTTTGAGAGCGATCTGATAAAGGGAACTCTTGTTAATGCCGTGCTGTCGATATCTGCTGTTGGAATGGATACCCCTCCAGTTACAGGAGAGAC
>WAJY01000142.1 GCA_015523645.1 Geoglobus sp.
GATTGTACTTTGAGATCGTATCCTCATGTGTACCGCATAAATGCCTTATCCTTATCTCCCTCTCAAGCTGATCTGAGAGCTCTTTGATCTGTTTCGAGAGCTTTGATATTATCTCTCTTCTCATGTCACTCCTCCATCATCTCCTCCCAAAGCTTCTCAATCTCCATAACCTCTTCCTCGCTCAGCTTCTGTATCGCAAGCCCTGCATGAGCAAGAACATACTCTCCAATTTTCACATCCTCAACAAGATCGATTCTGATTCTTTTTCTTGCTCCTCCAAAACTCACAATTGCAAATGGAAAGTCTATACTCTCAACCCTCCCTGGAATTGCCAGACACATTTAGAACACCTCTAATGAACTCAAGCCACTCTTCTAATCCCACTTTCTCTTTCAAATCCATCCTGAGAATCCTTGCCCTGCTCAACCTACTAGCACAACTCTCCATCCTATCAACATTCACTCCAACAGCATCTGCAAGAGAGATCTTGTTTATGATTATCAGATCAGCAATCCTGAAGATCTCTGGGTGCTTTTCTATCACATCCTCCCCCTCGGTAACGCTCACCATAACAACCCTCAAATCCTCTCCCAAATAAAAATCAGTTGGGCATATCAAGTTACCAACATTCTCTATTAAAAGCAAATCAACGTCATGGAATTTTGATACTTCTTGGTAAATAAGATTTGCATCAAGATGACACTCCTTTCCTGTGTTTATCATAACAGCCTTAATTCCGAGCTTTGAAATTCTCTGAAAGTCTGAATCTCCGGCAACATCCCCGAGAATTGCACCAATTCTAAGGCTGTTCTTCAAAGCCTTCACGGTTCCCTCTATCAGCGTCGTTTTACCACTCCCTATTGCTCCCATGATGTTCACAACCTTTATTCCATTTTTCTCAAAAAATTCCCTGTTTTTCCTAGCAATTTCCTTGTTTTTTAATAGCAAATCAGCCTCAACCTTTAAATCTATCAGATGCATGATATCATACCTCAATAATAATCTTTCTTAATATGAAATCCTTTCCACCCTCAATCCTAACCTCTCCACCACACTTGCAAAAAACACCGTCTGAATTTAATTCCATTCCGCACCCAGCACAGATTCTCTTTGCCTTGCTCGTCAATATCTTCAATCTTGCGCTCTCAGCAATCGTATCTCTGGCAATGACAGAAAAACAGAATTCAAGCTGTTTTTGATTTAGGAGTAGAAGTTCTCCAATTTCCACTTCAACCTCCTTTACCTCCTTAGCCATATTTTCTCTGGCAAAGTTGAGCACCTGCTCCAACAAAAGCTCCGCATAGCTCATCTCATGCACAGAATTACATCTCAGATAATCTTAAAAAAGTAACTGGGAAATTCAGAATTGGCATGTACAGGATAACGGTAAAGGGAATAGTCCAGGGTGTTGGATTTCGCCCCTCTGTCTACAGACTTGCCACGTCCATGGGATTGAAGGGTTATGTGAAGAATACTGGGGATGGTACAGTTGAGATAGTTGTTGATTCCAATGTTGAGGAGTTTGTGAAGAGATTGAGAGTTGAGAAACCGCCCATGGCAGTAATAGGCAAGATAAGAATTGAGAAAATAGAAGGCAAATCCACAAATTTCCAGTCTTTTGAGATACTGGAAAGTGGAGGAAAAAGGGGAGAATTATCACTACCACCTCCTGATGTGGCGGTTTGCAGGCATTGCCTTTCAGAGGTTTTTGATCCAAAAAATAGAAGGTATCTATACCCGTTCACATCCTGCACTGACTGTGGGCAGAGATATACAGTTGCCCTCAGACTTCCATACGATAGAGAGAACACAACATTCAAAGATTTTCCTCTATGCGAGGATTGTAGAGTTGAGTATGAGAGTGTTGATGACAGGAGATATTATGCCCAGTCAATTGCTTGTCCTAAATGCGGACCATCCTACAAACTTGTTTTTCAGGAGGAAGAATATTACGGGATTCAGGCAATAAAGAAGGCTGCAGAGCTTATAGACAACGGGGAATTTGTTGCTGTTAAGGGATGGGGAGGCTTTCACATTGCCTGCATAACAGATGATGAGGTGGTTGAGAGGCTGAGAAGTTTGCTCAGACGCCCACAACAACCCTTTGCCATTATGGCAAGGAATCTTGAGGCAGTGGAGAAAATAGCCATTGTGGATGATAGGGAAAGAGAGGAGCTTATCAGCTATATCAGACCAATTCTGGTTTTGAAAAAGAAAGATGAGGGAGACTTCTCTTCAGTCGCTCCAAAGCTTGACACAATAGGCATAATGCTTCCCTACTCCCCACTTCACCATCTCCTTTTCTCATGGCTGCATTCAGACTACATTGTTATGACATCTGCAAACATGCCAGGAGAGCCGATGTTCATTGACGACTCTGTTAAAGAGCTCATTCCAACAATTCTGACCCACAACTTGGAAATAAACAGAGTTGATGACAGCGTTGTAAAGTTTGTTAACGGGAAAAGGATGATTATTAGGAGATCAAGAGGAATGGTTCCCCTAGCTTTACCCATAGATTCAGAATTGAGCTGCATTGCAGTTGGAGCTGAGCTGTACAATTCAATAGGATTTTTAAAGGACGGCAAGGCAATTCTCTCGCAGTATATCGGAGACACATCAAACTTCAAAACATACAACAATTTTTTCAAAAGGACATTTCACCTTCTAAAAGATTTCCTTGATGTTGGCGATGTGGATGCAATTGTATGCGATCTCCATCCATCCTACAACACATCTGTTTTCGCTGAAAGGTATGCAGAGATGCATAACCTAAGAATTCTCAAACTTCAGCATCATGTTGCACATACAATGTCGGTTATGGGTGAGATTCAAGCCAATAAAGCCATAGGAATAGCGGTTGACGGAGTTGGCTATGGATTTGATGGCACAGTCTGGGGATGTGAGGTTTTGTATGTAGATGTTGAGGAGAAAACAATTGAAAGACTGGGGAGGATGGAGCACATTATTCTTCCCGGAGGAGACCTGGCTGTTAAATACCCCTTCAGAGCTCTGATTTACATCCTTTCCAGATTTTTAACAGAGAAAGAGATTCACGATTTTGTCTCAGCCTTGAAGAATGTGAATGTTGATGTTGGAATGATTCTAAAGCAGATTGAGAGGGGAATAAACGTTCCAAAAGCATCTTCAGCTGGAAGATACATGGACGTTGCATCCTCTTTTCTTGGTGTTTGTCAAGAGAGAACATACGAGGGGGAGCCGGCTATGAAGCTGGAATCATTTGCAAGGGATATGGGAGTGAGATTGGATGGAGAAATCATGGAGTGCATTGAGGCAAGGACATTCGATCTCGATGGAAGGGCAAGAAAAGGGGAGGTGAAGGTAATTCAGATAGTTGAGGTCTTTGAACAGGCATACAACCTGCTGAAAAATGGTGTAAACCAGAAAGGGCTTGGATTTGCATTCATTGATTACCTTGCAAGGTCAGTCTCTGAAATTGTGAGGGAGGGGCAGAGAGAATACAGAGCTAAGATAGTAATGTCTGGTGGAGTGGCATACAACACCCATTTTTCCTTTTTAGTGAGAAAGTATCTCAGTCCAATGGAGGTTCGGGTGAACGAACTGGTTTCTGCTGGAGACAATGGGATAAGCTTTGGACAGCTATACTCTGCAAAATTTTTGGAGGGATGATTGTGAATGGAGGAGTTGTGAGAAAGGAGGATGGGGCTGGAGGAAGGTATATGTCTGAGTTTCTGAAAAGAATTGTCATTCCAAGGTTTGATAGTTCAGCGGGAGAGATAAAGCTCTCAGACATGGATGACTCCTCAGACTTTGATGATTACGTTTTCACAACAGACACTTATGTTGTCGATCCCCCAGTTTTTCCAGGAGGAAGTATTGGGAAGCTTGCAGTTTGTGGGACTTCAAATGACATTGCTGTGATGGGTGCAGAGCCGAAGATAATGTCCTTATCGCTGATAATACAGGAAGGCTTTGAGATTCAATTGTTAAGCAGAATTCTGGATGAAATGGCTTTCTGGACTAAAAAGCTTGACATCTCACTCATAACCGGAGACACGAAGGTTGTGAATGCAAACATAGGGATTGCAATAAACACCTCAGGAATAGGGGTGAGGAATGCAAGCTTAGAGAGGAACATTGATGTTGTTAGAGAATATCGCAGATATCCCTGGAAATGGGTAAGGGATTGCGGAGCCGGAGAGAAAGAGGTGATAATTGTAAGCGGAAGGATAGCCGAGCATGGCGTTTCTGTGCTTAACACAAGGGAGGGAATAAGCTTTGATCTGGAGGTTGAGAGTGATGCATATCCTGTATGGCTTTTTCTGAGGGATGTGCTTGAAGTTGGAGGGATAACAGCAATGAAAGATCCTACAAGGGGAGGATTGGCAAATGCCCTCAACGAGATTTCAGAAAAAAGTGGAGTTGGCATGGTCATTCATGAGGAGAGAATTCCCATGCTGGAGAGTGTGAGGGGTTTCTGTGATGTCCTTGGGCTCGATCCACTTGCAATGGCAAATGAGGGAAAGGTTGTTATGATTGTGGTTGAGGAGATGGCTGATGATGTTCTTAAATCGTTGAGAAAAGCTGGGCAGAAATATGCGGAGATAATAGGCTACACAACCTCAGAGCATCAGGAAGTTGTGCTTGAAACAAAAATCGGGACAAGAAAAATTCTTCCACCCCCAATGGCAGATCCGGTTCCAAGGGTTTGTTAAAAATAAAAATTGGAATTAGATTTGGTCAAACGTTATGATATTAACATTTGATGGTACCTTAACAACGCTTCCAATCTTCACGCCAACAAGCAGGGGTATATTCCTTTTAGCAGCAAGGTCAACGACTCTCTGAGTTATTACGCCATCAAAGACTATTCCCTGAGCTTTAACGTTGTTTGATTTTAGAAGCTTCACTAGATCTCTGACTGGAACCTCCTTGACAACCTCAAAGTTCCCATCAAGCAGTCTCGCCTTGAGCTGTCCCTCGACCTCTTCCTTGTGCTTTTTGAGAATTGAAGTTATATTGACTCTCTCTAAAGCCTTCTCCTCCTCAAAAACCTCTTCATCCATTTCTTGAATCTCTACCTCTTCATCCTCAACCTTTCTCTCCTTTTCATCCTTCCTATCCTTCTCTCTATGCTTCAGTATATGTACCTGCTCAACCGGAACCTTGTTTCTCAGGGATTTCACTATCTCCTTCAGAGTTAGATCCTCAACACCCTTTCCTTCAGGTGCTTTGGCAACATAATCTATATCTGCAACCTGGAGAAGCTCCTTGAGTATTAGATCACCACCTCTATCTCCATCGAGAAAAGCAGTTACCGTTTTTCTTTTGCTCAAATCAACTATTGTTTTTGGAATGTTTGTTCCTTCTACCGCGATAACATTCTTTATTCCGTGCTTCAGCAGGTTTAGGACATCGGCTCTCCCCTCTACAACTATTATTGCATCGCTCTCCTCAATTGCGGGTCCAGCAGGAAGCTTGTCCTCTCCATATTCCATTATCTCTTCGGTTCTTATTGCCTGTCTAACCAAGTCGGCTATCTTCTCACTCTCTATCTCCGGCTCCTCAAACAAAACCTTCAGTATGTCCTTTGCCCTTTCAACAATCTTCCTCCTCTTGCTAGCTCTAACATCCTCGATTTTGGTAACCCTGATCTTTGCAGAGCAAGGTCCGACTCTCTCAATCGTTTCTAGAGCTGCTGCAAGGATTGCTGTTTCAATCTTGTCGAGACTGCTTGGTACCTTTATTTCTCCATAGCTTTTACCGCCTTTGCTCTCTATTTTAACCTCGATTCTTCCTATTCTCCCTGTCTTCTGAAGTTCTCTCAGATCAAGATCGTCTCCAAGCAACCCCTCTGTCTGCCCAAATATAGCGCCAACAACATCTGGTCTTTCAACAATACCCTCCGCAACTATTTCTGCGTATATAAGATACTTTGTCGTATCACTCGGTGCTTTCATTGTTATCACCTCTTGTCCACTGCCACCTTTTGGCAAGTTATTTTGATGGAAACCTTATATATACTTTGTTGATGGAGTTGGATTTGTGGAAGGGAATTTGGAAAAAGGGAGTTCTTTGCTATTTACCGCCTCTCTCGTTCTTTTCACGGTAACTATGGGAATAGGAATAATCTCACCAATAATTCCAATTATTGCAAAGAACATGGGTGCTGGGGGAATAGCCCTTGGCATGATATTCTCCGCTTTTTCAATATCTAGGCTGGTTTTTCTCCCATTTTTTGGAAAACTCTCAGACAGATACGGAAGAAAGCCGTTTGTGCTCTTTGGACTCTCACTTTACACACTTCTCGCCCTTCTCTATATTGCAGCAAGAACACCTAACCAGCTGATACTTGTTAGGCTATTTCATGGAATGTCATCAGCCATGGTTTT
Source organism: Geoglobus sp. (assembly GCA_015523645.1). Classification (GTDB taxonomy): domain Archaea; phylum Halobacteriota; class Archaeoglobi; order Archaeoglobales; family Archaeoglobaceae; genus Geoglobus. The sequence goes on from WAJY01000142.1 coordinate 6,375, forward strand.
GCCTGTCATTCTTGCAATGGTTTCAATGCACTCACCAAAAGGAAAAGAGAGCACATACATGGGCATAGCAAACAGATCAATATTTCTCGGCTTGGCATTCGGACCGTTGATAGGAGGGATTGTATCAAATCATTTTGGATTTGAGATGGCTTTTGTTGCAATGGGCTTGATAAGCCTTGCCAGCTTGTTAATCGCCTATGCAACCCTAAATGAGCAAGTTAAGGAAAGCCTGAGAAAGAATAAAAAGGAAAAGATGAACAGGAGAATTTTGACGGCTTTGATCTACAGAATTCTGAATTCCTCTGGCAGGGGGAGCATGCTAGTCTTTCTACCAGTCTATGGCAGTATTATTGGGCTTGATTACACAATGATTGGGGCTCTTGTTTTCCTCAATTTAATCGTTTCTGGATTGATTCAACCCTACGCAGGAATTTTCTCAGACAGAAGGGGATACGTTTTGCCTGTCATCACATCTGCAATCCTCTCCTCTCTAATACTTTACTCGATACCAAAAACAACCTCCTTCATTCAGTTAGCGCTCCTAAGCTCAATGCTTGGGTTTACTTCTGCTTTCTCCCTTCCAGCCGTTGGTGGACTCATTGCTGTTGAGGGAAAATCCACGGGAAATCTCGGAGGACTTATGGGATATTATTCTGCCTCAAAAAGTCTTGGAAGGGCAATAGGACCGATAATTGCAGGGATTGTATACGATGTTGGTGGAGGAGGGATAAACGGGATAATGCTTGCCTTTACCTTCTCAGCACTTCTGACACTGCTTGCTGCCCCCCTGTTTTGGATAGGCGTAAAAGAGTCACACCAGATTGTCGAGATAGATTGAAGCAATCTCAAGAGCCTTTTTCATCTCCCTGCTGTTTAGCCTTCTTGATATCTCCTCATGTTCTCTTGCTTTGAATGCAGGCCAATACTGAAACATGAGATTGAACCTCACGTCTCTTCCCAAATTCTTTGATACCCACTTAACAATTCTCTCCGTACAGCATTCAAGATGGTTTGGCATGACAAGATGTCTTATTAGCAATTCACCATGTTCTCTCGCCCTGAGAAAGTTTCTGCTCACTATCTCAAAGTAATCTCTTGCCTTTGAGTACTTTCTACCGCATTCATTGTTTCCATACTTAAAATCTCCAAGCCATACGTCAACAACATCCTCGATTATGTCTGCAAGCTCAAGGCTGTGATACATGTTTGAATTCCAGACAACAGGAAGATTCGAGTTAACGTATAGAAGAGTTTCTAGGGCTGTGTGGGCATGCTGATCCGGATTTCCACCTACAAAATTCACATTTCTGCTTCCCTGCCTGTATCTAATGTCTATGAGCATACCAAGCTCCTTTGGATCTGCAATCTTTTCATCAGAATAGACTATATCGAAGTTCTGGCAAAAGACACATGAGAATGTGCATCTGTTGAAAAAGATTGTGTGGGATGGAACTAGCTCAGGCTCCTCTCCGAAATGAAGGAATTCGCTGCTGTAAAAGCTTTTATTGCCACACTTGCAAAATCCAACCTTCTCATACCTGTTTACTCTGCATTTCCTTTCACAAAACTGACAGTCCTTCAGCATCTCTTTGAGCAGATCAACCTTGAGATTTAGGAATGAGTATTCAGCCACCCTCTCCTCAAGAATAGAGACATCCTCATTTTTCCACATTTTCACAAACTCCTTTTTTAAATCCCTGTGAGAATCTATCAGACTGTCTCCGATCTCAGCTTCGATCCTCTTGGCTATCTGAAACTTTGCCGGAGCCAATCCTGAGTTGATTTTCCAGTATCTCTCCAATCCTGGTACCACAAACAATAATTGAAGATGGCGATATAATTCTTTTTTCGGTGAGCTATTTACTCTCAGCCAGGATCAACACTTAACAACAACATCACCTATAACAACTTCAGGTGATATCGTATATCCAACCTGCCTTTCCTTTCCAGCAAAATGGCTTATCTTGCTCAGAAGCTCGTAAACATTGCCATAGATCATTGCGCCTTTTATACCTTTTCCATCAATGCTTGCGTTCATGAGCTTCAGGCTGAATTCACCGCTAACAAAATTTGATGTGTGAGCGCCAATAAACGCGTGGATGTAAAGTTCGCTCCTCTCTCCTTTCTCCTTATGCTCCAGCAGTATGTTTGTCGGGTTTGTGGAAGGATAGGAGGCGATGTTTTCCCTGAAACCATTTCCGGTGAGCACATCCGGAGAGTGGTTCAAGTCAGAGATGTATGCCTTTACAACACCTCTTTCCACAAGCGTCGTCTTTCTTGCCCTAACACCCTCATCATCGAATGAACAGGAGTTCACACCCCAGTGAATCAAGGGATCGTCAGTTATTGTCAGCTCACCAAAAACATCCTTTCCCAAGAGCTGACCGATCATGCTTCTCCCCCTTTTTATGTTCTCAAAATAAAATGCAGGATAGAGGGCATTTGAGAGGAGCTGATCAACTGCAATTGGAGATAAAGTAACTTCATAGGCTTTTGTTTCAATTTTCTCAGCTCTGCTGTCAATTTTTGCAAGATTCAAAGCTCTCTCAGCATATTCCTCTGGGCTGAAATCAAATTTCCTTGATTCGTGATGCTCGTAAGCACTCCCATTCTTAAATACAGCCTCTACAAACACAGAAACACTCGTCTCCCTTTCTTCATACTCAACACCCTCAGAATTGGTAATTTCTCTCTCAATCACCTCTACCGAGAATTGAGATGACGATATGCTACCAACGCCTGCAATGCTCTCACCAACATCTTTAAGAGCATCAGCATCAAGTTTTTCAACCCTCTTATCATAAATCATTACTTTATCCAGCTTTTCTGGACTTGGAAATTCTGATAGCTCGTTCTGGGAGACCTTGGCAAGATTTATAGCCTGTCTGACAAGGTTGTCATCTATCCTTCTCCCAGAAACCATGGCAACCCTTCCATCAACAATCACCCTTAAAGCCTCTCCTTGCTCAATCTTCTCAGAAAGAACCTTAAGCTTGCTGTCCTCAACCACAACAACCCTGCTTCTCACCCTCTCCTTGTAAATTTCCCAATGATCTGCATCTATCTTCATTATGCCCCTCCTACAAATGCTTTCACAAGCGCAAAAGGACCGCCATCAGCTACCGGAACGATCTGTCCTGCTTTTCCACAAAAACCAGGATCGAAAGAAACATCCTTTCCTATTTTTATGTCTTTTAGAATCTCCAGAGTGTTGCCGCCTAATGAAACATCCCTCACCATCTCCTTAACCTCTCCCCTCTCGATGATGTAACCAAACTGAGCATTGAAATGAAACTGACCAGTAGCAGGATTCGTCTCACCGCCTCTCGATCCAAAAAGCAATATACCGTTCTTTGCAATCTCCAGAAGTTCTTCAAGGCTAAATTCTCCAGAAGAAAGATATGTGTTGCTCATTCTGACCAACGGAATTTCAAGTCCATCTGATCTAGCATTTCCGGCATTCCCATCAAGCTTTACTGCTGTTTCCCTCGAATTCAGGAAGGTCTTTAAAATTCCGTTTTCAATAACTGCCTTCCTTTCTGCTCTGTAACCTTCATCATCAAACGGGAAAAATCCAAATTCATGAATTGTAGGATCATCATAAACATTGACGGATTCATGGGCAACCTTCTCCCCAATCTTTCCCTTTAAAACTGTGAAGTTCTGCAGAACATGATCTCCCTCAACCCCATGACCGAAAGCCTCATGTATGAAAACGCCCGTGAGCGAGGGATTCATTACAACATTCATCTCACCTGAAGGAGGAGCTTTAGCATTAGAAAGCTTTACTGCTGTTTCTGCTGTTTTTTCAGCCTTTTCAATTGCCTTTTGTGCTATTTCAAACCCACCAACTTTGGCAACCCTTTCTGAGTAAAACTGAAGCGTTTTACCCTTGGCAAATGCCTGCATTATGATTCCGCATCTGGGAACCTCATAATATATCTCCCCACCGTTTGAATTCTCAATCCTGACCTTTCTGATTGCTTCAATGTATGTTATCCTTCTGCTCACAACTCCATCCCTTCTCATCAACTTGTCAATCTCCCTTATAAGCCCGATCTTCTCTTCGATATCAATATCTAGCAGATTCATCCTTGGTTTAAAAACAAATCTACCTCTGAAAACTCTGTCATCAACCTTAACATCTCCCTTTCCGATTGCTTGCCTTTTTGCCCTCTCAATTCCCTCCTTGTCTCCCATATCACCTACAAAATACCCCCAAACTCCATCCTTCAAAACCCTGAAGGATTTGCCAGAATGCTCCGAGATCTTTGGCTTCTCGAACTTTCCATCTTCGAGGTTTAGCTGAAGTGTGTATGAGCTCATCTCCCTTATTTCATAGTACATGCCCTTCCATCACCGTCCCTTAGTTAAGCGTTTTCCTTCTTGAAAGAACCGCTTTTCCATCAACTACTCCCATCTCTTTTCCGGGAATTACAGCCTTTCCTACTCCTGTGAGCATGCTGTTGTAGTAAACAACAACGTCATTTGGTCTTATTCTTTCATCAGCCTTCAAAACGCCTTTCGAGAATACAGTCCCTCTCACATCGAACTCATCAATTCTTACTGTGTAGACATCCTGCTTTCTCAGAAATTCGGCAAGCTCCCCATATATGTCAAGGTTTCCATACCTCATGTCAACCCTAGCAATCCGCTCTCTTTTAAAAAATTCAAGGTTCGGATACTTCCCCTTAACGCTCTCCACTTCAAATTCAAGCCCGAACTGATACCTCATCATATGCCTGAAAATCTCCTTGTAAAGATCGAATTCGGCTTTTTCTACATGATGTAAAATCTTCCTTAGTTCTTGCAAGCTTTCTGCAAACCTTATATCAATTCCAGCCTTTTTGCTGGCTTTTTCTGCAACCTTCCTGTATCCACCACTTAGATAACCAACTACCGACTCAAATTTTTCAAGAAGGATTGAAAGTCTCTCTGCAACAAACTCAATCTCCCATTCACTCCATTGACCTGTCGTTGGTGTATCGTAAAAGGATATCGGATATACGAGCTCAAGCTCTCTTGGAGCAACGAAAGGGGATGAGATTATCACCTCATTCACACCTCTTACCAAATCTCCAACTGCTCCTCTAATAGCCCTGTGAGTTTTCGAGAGAAGGTATGGTTTTTTTGCAGAGCAAGGCAAAAGAAGGGCTGCCGGTGAAGCAGGATCATAAACATCGACTATTCTGTTGAAATAGTACTTGAACTCCGGTCTATAAAATGATATCTCGCTTGTTGGATACACCTTAGCTTTTTTGTACACAGCATGAGGCACCTCAGAACTCATTGAATCATAGATTCTCAGGATAGCTGTATTTTCTGGATTTGTTTTAACCCTGCTCTCCACGAGCTCTCTAAGAGTATCAGTTTTCAAGGCAGTTCTTGACATCAAGACCTCTCTTTTTAAGGCATTTGTGTTGTGGTCTGCCAAGAACTCGAATTCTCTCTGATATTCCTCTCTATTCAAACATGCGAAGCAGTTGCATGGCAATTCTGAAAGTGATTCAATCTTCATCTCTCCTACCTCACTCTGATAAATGCCCTGGTATGCTTTTTTCAGCGCAACAGCATTATCAAGGAAGTCTGCTCCTAGGTAAATGAGGAGTGATGCATTTTGGGGAGTGGCAAATGAGGAAATGTAGAGAGGTTTCTCAGAATACTTCTTCAGCAAAAAAATTGTTTTTATAAGCCTCTTCGCATTCAAGGATACTGGAACAAGCTTTATTACATGTTTTTCCCTTAAAAACAACTTGTAGGTTTCTGGCATCACATCCAGCAAAATCTCTGCAGCTCTTCTCTCAACATTTCTCTTTAGCTCCTCAACCTCCTTATCATCCCTGAGATCAATAAGATGAGGCGTCTTCATTCCATCAAAAACTCCAAGTCTTGCAAATCCATCCTGCTTCTCAACTCTGAACATCAAGGTCACCTATGAACTTCTTCCATCTCTCGTCGACAATCAGCCTTATTCTTTTGTCTTTGTGTCTCTCCACGAACTTTTTCAAGCCCTCTACTGCCAATCTGAATGCCTCATCCTCAACATCGTCATACATTTCTGCATGCCCTGCAGGATAACTTTCCATAAGCTCTGCAGGAACAACACCAAACGCTGGTTTTAGGTAGAAGTCTGCATTTACACCAAGATCCGATGAGATAACTATTTCATCCTTCTCCACACTGACATTAAGAACTCTATTCTGATGTCTTCTGATTGCTGGTCTTAACAAGCTCTCCCTTCCAAGGTAAAAGAAGACCTTTTTTGTTGACGGATCGTGCCTTTCCACAATATTGTAAAATCTCTCAATCTCCCTCCAAGCCTGAATGAGATAGGGATGGGATCTTATTCTTCTCTCCACAAGCTCAAAGAGCTCACAATTCTTTATGGCTTGCTTTACCCTCCTTATCTCCTCAAAACTTGCATACAGGTTGTGCTCTGCGATCATCCTAGTTCTTTCCTCTTTCTCCATCCTTCTAAGCTCCTCTGGAGTGGTAGATATGCATACAGGGCATGAACATGGAAAATAATGAAGCTCCTGAAGTTTTAGAGTGCCATGTGGCGTCAAATATCTGTCATCCTTCGCATAAAGAGCGTATGCTGCAGAATCAAAAAGGTCTATTCCCATTGCTGTATATACAGCAAACACCATCGGATGTCCTGCTCCAAAGAGATGAACGGGCTTGGTTGGATTTAAAACCGACTTTACACTCAGAATTATTCTCGAAACCTCTGAGAATCTGTAGGCATCTAAAAGCGGCACCACACCACCTATTGCAAAAACATCTCCATCAATTTTGTTTGCCTCCCTTGCAGAACTCTCTCTTAACTTGCAGTGAGTTGAACCCTGAATCGGCAGCGAAAGAAGGCTATTGCCACCAACACTCTTGAGAATCTCCTTTGCCTCCTTCTCCCTTCTTACTGTCTCTTTAAGATCGCTTTCAGCCGTTTTAACATCTGCATCTGGAGGTGTTGGGATGTCAAGAGGAGTTATTATATCACTGCTGATCTCATTCTGGAACCTCACGATCTCATCATTTCTTATCTCCACATCTCCATACACCATTAGCTGAAAGCTACCGCTGTCTGTCATAACTGGCATGTCCACACCTAGAAGCTTGTGCAAACTG
>WAJY01000143.1 GCA_015523645.1 Geoglobus sp.
ATGTTGTTGAAGCTGTCAAATCGAATCCTGAGCTTGGTAAAACGCTCTGGAGAGCAAGTGCAAAGTGGAAAGGAGGATTTAGGGAAGAGGTGAAAATAAGAGAATTTACTGTCAGAATGGATGAGCCTAAGGATCTTGGTGGAACAAACACAGCACCAAACATGGTTGAAATGGTTCTTGGGGCATTCGGAGCCTGCTTGATTGTTGGTTATGCTATGAATGCTGCTGTTAGGGGCATCCATCTTGACAAGGTTGAGGTGGAGGTTGAGGGAGACATAGATCTCCCAGGATTTCTTGGACTTGAACCTCCTGAAAAAGTCTCACCGGGCTTCACAAATATCAGGGCAAGGGTATTTCTGAAGACAAAGGAACCGGTGAGCAGAGAGGTTCTTGAGAAGCTTCATGAGGATGTTGTTAAAACATCACCAGTAGGGAACACCTTAAAAAATCCAGTAAATGTTGAGGTCAGGCTCGAGACAAGGAGAACAGTTTAAAAGGGATCAAAAAATTCATCCGATACATATCACATTTTTTGCTTCCTTGGCGAGAAATATCAGGGTTGCTGCTCCTGCAGGCTTCACATTCTCTAGCAAATCCTCCTCCTTTATCTTTTTGTTAACCATTGTCTGGGAGCAAACAAGTATTTCAACTCCTGCATCCAATGCTTCTCTAAGCCTCTGCTTGATTGTGGGAAGTCCAGGCTTTTCCTCCTCCTTGTCAAGCTCCCCCTTCTTCATTATATCAACACCATCCTGAACGCAGAAAACTGTTGTCTTAAATCCGAGATTTGCACTCAGAGAAGCCATCATGAGTGTTGTCTTGGCTATGTCAGGGTAGTTCAAACCCTTGCTCAGCACAAACACAAGCTTTTCCTGCTCCATGCCTAAACACCGTTAATCAGATATAATACATTTACCCCTAAAGCCTTAAACCCGAATCTCACCTCTTACAGCCTCACATATCCTAGACAGCAGTTTGAGAGCCTCTATCTTATCCCTCCCCATCGGACTCCCAAAGGCTATGCTTTCTGCACCGGCATCAAAGAGCTCTAGCAATCTCTCCTTCACCTCTCTTTCATCTCCAGAAATCGAGAAAACACCAACCATGTGATCATCTATCAAGCTGTCCAGCCTGTTGAAATCTGCTCTTACAATAGCCTCCCTTATCTCATCCCTCCTCTCGATCTCTACTCCATGCCTTTCAAGAATGTACTCAGGCGAACTGGCTACAATGAATCCTACTATCTTCTTCGCCAATTCAACTGCCTTGCTAGAGTCATGATCCACACTCACGCTCGCAAACACGCATATCTCAGGCTCACCGTCAATCTCTCTATCCTCCATTCCAGCCTTTATCTGCTTGACTGAGAAAGAGATGTCCTTTGGATGAGATGCATTGATCAAAACCCCATCTCCTAACCTACCTGAAAGTCTGAGCATCTTTGGTCCTTGGGCTCCTATGTATATGGGTATATCCCCAGCTTTAAAATCGAGTTTTGCTGTTCTGGTTTTGAATATGCTTCCATGGTAGCTGAGGGTCTCCCCCCTGAATAGCTTCCTTATTATTCTTACCGACTCTTCAACGAATTTTACAGGTTTTTCCCTTTTAATCCCGATTCTATTCAATATGGACTCATCTCCCGCGCCAATTCCGAGAATTGCTCTTCCATTTGATATTTCATTTATTGTTCCAATTGCTGAAGCTATGAACGCTGGATGTGTATGATAAGGATTTACGACTCCGCTGCCTATTTTTATCCTAGACGTGTTCTGTGCGATCAAGGCTAAAGCAGGGTAAACATTTCTGTTGTTGAAATGGTCGGCTACCCATATATTGTCAAATCCAAGTTCCTCGCAAATTTTTGCAAAGCTTATCAATTTTTCAATTTTAATGTTCGGCAGGATCTCAACACCAAAAGTCGCCATGCCCATCACCTAACTCCTATGTCCATTGCACGGCAAAATCCACATTTTGCCGGCAAATATCTAGCAGTTGCACATTTTTTACAGAGTTCAGCAGGAAACATTGCTTTTTCTGGATATAATGCCACAAGATTGACCATGGCAACAATACTTGGGGGCTCTGGGGCTAACAAACATGGCTGATCAACAAATCTCAACAAGGCAGTTGTTCTAGTCGTTATAGCACATCCCGGATAGGCATACCACTGGGGATTATTTAGTTCGGTGTTGTAGTAGAGCGGGGAAAGATCAACCTTAACCTTCCCAATGAATCCTCCCTGCCCAATGGGTTTGTTTCTTATTATGCTCTCTCCTCTTGAAACAAAGTCGAGAAAATCATTTACATGCAGTTCTCCAACCATTACTCTGTCAAAAGGATGTTTTAGTTTGTAATTTTCAAATCTTCTGGAGAAAAACTCTATGAGCATGTCGCTTGTAAAACCTTCCCAGTCTAAAATGGTGGCCATCGCTGCAGCTGTGGATCCGGTTGCTATTGAAGCTATCTCAGCTACATTTTTTATCTCGCCAGAATGGTATGCGGTTCTGAGA
>WAJY01000144.1 GCA_015523645.1 Geoglobus sp.
AAACAACACCAATTGCTCCAGCCTCCTTTGCCTTAATAACATCATCAATGCTAGAAAATCCTCCAGAAACGATTACAGGCTTTCCTGCATTCTCGCAAACCTCTCTTATCATCTCATAGTCTATTCCACTCATCAGTCCCTCAACATCAACATTTGTGAATAGAAGGAGGATGTCAAAGTCCTCATAAACACTCGAAAGCTCCAAAGGTGTCAAGCAAGTTTCGCTTTTCCAACCCCTAGTTACAACTTTCCCACCTCTAGAGTCAATAGCTACAATTACCCTTCCCGGATATTCCTCAGCAAGCTTCTTAACATCATCTGAATTCTCAACAGCCATCGTTCCAACTATAACCCTATCAATGCCATTTTCAAGTAGGTTTTTTGCTGTTAAGTAATCCCTTATCCCCCCACCAACCTGAACTTCAGCGATTTTTGATATTCTGAGAATGAGATCCTCATGAACCAGTTTCCCTCCAAAGCTCCCATTGAGATCCACAACATGCAAAGCTTTAGCTCCTCTTTCTATCCATTTTTTTGCTATTTCAAGAGGATTTTCGCTTTCAAAGATTATGCTTCTCTCATCTCCCTGCCTGAGCTGTACACACTTTCCATCTTTTAAGTCAACTGCTGGAACAATTCTAAACATTCGAGGGGCTGATTGGTAAAAATAAATAAAAAATTTTCGTTGTTTTGGATAAAAAAGACTCAATACCTTATTTTTGGCTTCCTGTATTTTCTTCTTGAAGCATTCAATAGTTCTTCAAATTCCTCATCGCTCAGGGGCTTGAGATCTTCCAGCTCATCGAACTTCTTCTTGATCTTCAAGCCAGATCTTCCCCTCGTCTGTTTTTTACTTTAATCCTAAACTATTATTGGTATATAACTCTTTTGCTGGTATAAGTAATTTTGTCCCTCTTTTACTCAAGTAAAAAAATACAAATTGTTTTTATATTTTAATAAGTATGATTAATCATGGCATAGAAATCTGGGAAAAGGTAATGAAGGATGAGAAACAGGTTTTTAGTGTATCAGATGAAAGAGGAACTGAGAAAAGAGTTCATCAGAAAAACTTTCCATTTCCTAGGGTTGGCATACATACCAGCCATCACCTTTATCGAAAAAGATCTCTTGGCTCTAGCTATTATAATTGCAACCCTTGCAGCCATAGCCTTGGAGTTTTTTAGGAGAATCAGAACAACACCTCTTAATTCCTTGCTTAGGGAGTATGAGCAAACCAGGGTCCCGGGTTATCTATACACTGGAGTAGCTTTCTCCATCATAACACCCTTTTTCACTGTTAATGCATGCATGATCTCAGCAGTCACTGCATTTGCAGGAGACGGTGTTGCAGGAATCGTGAAAAGGATGAAGCCCAAGCTTGCAATTCCAGCATTTATCCTTTCATCTCTTGCTCTTGTTTCTCTCCTTCCATTAAATTTGCTTCCGGCAACACTCTCAATTACAATCTCCTCACTTTTGGATGGGAGAAAATTGGAAGACAACTTCACAATTCCTGTCGCATCTGCAATAATCTACGAGACTTTGGAAATTTTATTTCGAATGTGAAGATCGAAGAGGGATACATAGCTTTTAGATACCACTTTTGAGGAGTTTTTGATGAGGTAGAGGAGACTTGATCACCTTTAGAAACTTGATGGGATTCTACAGATAAAATTAGATGCTTCAAAATTCTGAGAAAATCAAAAGAAAAAGAAAAAATGATATTGGGCTCTTATCTCTTTTGAGATCCGCATTTTCGATAATTTCTATTCAAAGTTCAGTGATGCACTTCTCAATCCATTTTGATATCATAAATAACTTGCAAAGGCATTTACCCAAAACCTTCAGATCTCATCAAAAATCAAACATTAAATCTAAGTAACCCTGCAATCCCTCCAAGAGCCATAAGTCTCTTTCCTGGCTCAAATTCGGTGCTCATTATCACAACCTTCCCATTCATCATCTCAACCTCTCTGAGAAAACTGTCAATGTCCCACTTTTCCCTCTCCTCTCTCAGAAATTCATCTGCAACAAGAAGCGTTTCAATTGCACCAAAACTCAATGCTTTTTTCACATGCTCTAGCCCATAAGCAGCCCTACCGTTTTTTGAGATCTCCTTCAAAAGCATGTCCATGTATTCAGCGTCCTTCTTTATCCTAAGCTCACCGGCAATTCTGTCAACTATGCCCCTCTTTAGCACCTCAACAAAACCCCTAACGCCAATTGATGACACATCCGCAACAATTGCCTTCTCTGCCATCTCTCGATCTTTTTCCTTCAAAAACTGGTAAAAATCATTCTTGGCAAATCCGGGACCTGCCACAACAAGATAATCAAAATCATATTTTTTTAAAGCATGATAAACCTCTCCAAAGAACTCCCTTCTGCTATCTCCCCTGTCCTTTCCATAGCTCATCTTAACAACTCCAGCCTCATCAACTCCCCACTGCCTCAAAACTCCTATTACAGCCTCCCCCTCCTCGATTGTAAGTATTATTACTTCAGGTCTGTTTGAACTCTCCACAGCCATTCTGATTCTCTCAAGCTGTTCATCATTCCACCTCTCCTTTATTATGCTCAACTCCTTTCCTTCGGTGATGTTGAGGGTGTGATATCCGGAATCCTCAACTCCAGCAACTATTCTGCCTGAAACTCTTAGCCTGTTTGCGAACCTGTGAAACTCAACCTTTTCAACCTCAACTCCAAGCCTCACAGTCACCATCTCCTTGTCGCTTCTCAGCTTGTCATCACTCTCGCTTGCTCTCTTTGTAAGGGAGAAAACAATGTCACCCGGCTGAATTATGTACTTCAGATGCCAGAGATCTTCAATGCTTTCAGGAATGAGCCTTATCTCCCCCTGTCTTCCCTTTAGCCTCTCTTCCACCACCTTCATATATCCTCCTCCTGTAGTACTCAAGTGGGTGACTCACTTTGCATTCGGCAACGCAGTTCTGGTAGGTTTTCATTGTCGAGCATGAGGGCACTTCATACTCCTTTCTCGCCCCCCTTTGCCCTGCAATGTGTTCGATCTGATATCTCGCCTTCTCCTCATCAAAGTCTGGAGCAGATCTAAAAAGGGATAGAACCTCTTCAACAGAGAAGCCTATGGTTAGCATGTATGCAGTTAGTGCAAATCTTGCTGTATGGGGCACATTCAACCCTTCCCTCAAGTCCTCTACTATCTTCTTCATGCATGGTGGGAATGCATCAAATCTCTTAACTCCCTCAATTCTCCTTGTTTTCTTGCTAGCCTCATACTCCCTCACAATCTTTTCAAGTGGCTCAATCCCATCAATCCTTAATGGAAACTTCTCAAAAAAAGAATCCCTCATTCTTTCCTCCACGATCCTATAAAATTCTTTCAGAGAAAGCTCCACATAGCCTTTTGAGAGATTTCTGAGAAAAAGTTTCCATTCCTGTGTCTTGATTCTCGATGATGCTCTCAGATAATCTGTTACATGAACCCAGAGATTCCCTTCTCTTCTCATTTTAATATTAAAATTTGCAGAAAGCAATTCTGGAAGTATCTCGCTTCTATCAATTTCCATTGCACGCCTATAAGATCTGGCTAGAGAAGTTGCAAATCTCCTCCTTACTGCATCACTGGCATTTGAAATTGCAGACATCATCATCACATAGGAATAAACCGAAACCTTTGCCATAACCTCTAGTTCCCTGTAAGTATCAGAGCCTATCTGATATCTGCATTCAGAATGGCAAATCCCGCATAGATTGCACCTATCCCACCTTATCTTTTCACCCAAGGCGTTAGCATCACAGAAATTCTTGCATGGTTTATCACATGCCAGGCAGTAGAAAGGTTTGTTCTCGGGAGTGAAGTGATAGTGACCATTTTTAAGCAAACTCTTCAGTATTTCTTCTGCCCTTTTTACTGCATAATCAAATATGCTTCCTCTCTCAATCTCACCCACAAGAAATCTTGCAGGTCTGAGAAAAGGATAGTCCACAACATAGGGTAAAATCGGAAGTAATTTCATTCTGCCTCTATTCTAGGAGCAAGAATGTACTCGACCTTTGCCTTCCCCTCAGCAGTTTCAAAAACGAGCCTAACGGGATAGTTTGTTCCGAGATGAATTGTTAGCAAATCTCCAGGACTTGAAACCTTTATAAACTCCTTGAGGTATTCAACGCTGAACATGCTCCTTGCATCTGCTCTATTAAACTCTATCAGCTCAGCTTCACTCATGTGGAATGTTATCCTGTCAACATCACCTTCAGCCTCTATGTAAAATCCTCCAGAATCACTCCTGAAAACCACGTGGTCACTTATCCTGTCTGCAGCGGCTATGGCTTTTTTAAACTCTCCAGCATCAAGGACTATTTTGGCTGGAAGCTCAAGATTCGGTATTTTTGGTTCTTTTCTTATTGCAGAGGGGTCTATCAAGGAAACGGAATACTCAACACTACCAAACTTTACTTTTAAACTCGCATCATCCTCAACCTTTAATTCCACAAGCTCATTTTTCTTTATGCTCTTTGCTATGTCATAAATTCTGTTAACATCAACTCCAACAGTTTTCTCCTCATCTAGGCTGTAGGCTTCTAGGTTATCCTTCGAAACATCCACTATGACCATAGCAACATTTGCAGGGTCAACAGCTCTCGAATGAATTCCTTCTTCCCTGAAATGGAACCTGGATTCGCTGACAAGAGCCACCATGGCTCTCGTTACTGATTTTAAGACATCTCCGCCCATGATGACATCAATCATCGTCATCACCTTGAAAAACTATCAGGCTGGGTATTATTTATATTTTTCTTTAAATTTCTTCCCTGATTTTCCCTTTCCAGTAAGAGGGATATTTTCCTCGTTCCATGAGCACTCTGAGGGTTTCTGCAACAACTCCTTTCTTCATTCTAAGCATATCTTCAGCATCAACAATTGCCTTTGCTATTGCAACCAACTCATTTTTCAATGTCAGCAAAGCCAGAACATCGCCCTTCCTTATTGTTTTTTCAATGTAGTGTATACCCTTGGCTGTTAGACTTGCTCCATGAGCGATTGCATCAACGGCTGTATCCTTGATAACAACCTTTTTCATTTCCCTGCAAACCTCCTCCATAGGCATGATTATCTGTCTCAAATACCTCTCCTCTCCCTCCTCTTTCCAAAAAATGTATGCATCGAGTAGGTCGTGGAGTGTATAAGCTTTGCTTTCATCAAATATTCCGCTCCTGATCCTCCTCAATTCCTGCATGTGTGCACCAACTCCAAGAATCTCTCCTATGTCTATGCAAAGTTTTCTGATGTATGTGCCCGCTTCGCATTTAACCCTGAAGAGAACGTCTCTACCATCCATCTCTATGAGCTCAATCTCCTTTATCTCTCTGACTCTGAGACGCTTTTTTACAGCAGACTTCAGAGGAGGTTTCTGATAGATCTTGCCTTCCAGCTTGCTCATAACCCTTTCTACATCCTCTCTTCTAGCATTTGAATGGAGGTGCATGAGTGCAATGTATTCCTTGTCAGATTCTTGCATGTATTTCACAAGTTTTGTGGCATCCTCGATCATCACGGGAAGCACACCAGTAACTCTTGGGTCGAGTGTTCCTGTATGTCCGGTCTTTTTAACGTCAAGAACCTTTCTAACCCAAACAACAACCTCATGACTGCTAGGCCCCATCGGCTTGTCTATGCAAACAAGCCCCTTTCTTATGTATTCCAGAATGGGTCTGTTGTATGGGGACACTCCATAATCTCCCGGTTCTCCATCTTCCTTAATAAAGAAAACGTCCTCAAAACTTCTTTCAGGGATCACTTTCTCCATGGCCAATCATCTCCATTGCTTTCAGGATTATATCCACTATCTGATTGGCATCGAACTTTCCTGAATTTATCATGAGGTGGTAGATGTTTTTGTCCTCGATATCGATTCCATATATCTTCAAGTATCTCCTCTTCTCAATCTCCTCTCTCAGCCTCGTTTCATTTTTTACAACATCAAGAGGCTTTCTCTCTCTCCCTGCAACTCTTTCATACCTAATTCTCTCATCGCAATATATCCAAACTTTCAGATCTGCAGGAACCATCCATCCTGAAAGCCTTCCCTCAACAACGACATTCTCATGCTTTAGAGCTTCCTCCTTCTGCTTACTGTCTATAAGCTTGTCTATTTCAGGGTTCATTTCTGCATACCTGCTGAATTGCTCCAGACTCATGTTTTTTTCATCTGCAAGCCTTCTAAAAACCTCTCCAGCAGAAATCAGCGGAAAGCCTAGCTTTTCAGCCAGTATTTTTGCCACCGTTGTTGTGCCACTCCCAGGAAGCCCTGAAATTGTTATTCTCATTTTCCCAAAATCTGGCTATCCAACTTTAAGAATTTTTCTTATAATCTGTCCGAATGTTATAGAATTGAACATGTACCACCATATCCACCAGGGAAATATGAAATAGAAGTTTCCGGCATGAATTTCTCCGCCAAAGGGAACAACAACAGTTGGATTGAGGCTCGAAATTCTGTATAGCCACATGAATATGGGTATGGTCACAACAACCGTATAAAACATTGGATCGAACTGCATGCTCATGAGCTCTGATTGAAGCTTTCCAATTTCCTCTTTCTGGGGTTCAAGTCTTTTCAGCTTCTCTTTATTGTTCTTCTTCAAAGCCTCGGTATACTCCTTGTTGAATTCCATGACTTTCTGCTGGATCTCCTTCAATCTTTTATAATCAACCGTAAGCTTCTGAATGAGTGTGCTGTAGCCTGCAGTTATTATTGAGAGTATCATTATCGTATACAGGACACCAACCTCTCCATAGATGGGATCTAGAAATGGGGCAAGCACGTCTCCGAGGAAAGTTCTAAATTCATGACTTATGAATATTCCAATGAATATCGTTATGCCCAATGCCCTGAAAACATTCCTAAGAACTCTCTTCATCACTCCTCACCCAGAACCTTTCTGATCATTGGGTGCATTTCTGTGAGCTGCTCTTTTGCCAGATCCTCATAGAACTTGTAGGCGATGCTGACAGCAAGCAAGAGCCCCGTTCCGCTCACGTTTCCAATTGTTCCGAGCATGTTTGCAATCAGCGTAAGAAGTCCGATGGCTGCACCACCAAGGACTGTAACCTTTGGTATGTATCTCTCCATAAGTCTGCTGAGAACCTGTGGATTCCTTCTGAAGCCTGGGATTTGCATGCCACTCCTTGCAATCTGATCTGCTACCGTTCTTGCATCCATTCCACTTGTCTCTACCCAGAAAATGGCAAAGAGAATACCTCCTGCGACAAGGATCGTTGCATCTATTGCCAAATGAAGCCCGATCATCCAACTTGGAAGGTCTGCAAGATATGGATTTGACTTTACCAAGGATGGCACCCAGTCGTATGGACTCCTTACAGGAGATATCAGGTACATCAAACCGCTAATTGGTTTTGTTCCCACAAATTCGCCAAAAAGGGTTACGCCCTTATTGTAAAGCACCATTCCAATTATCTGTATGTTTGCTTGTAACGCCCTAACAAATATCATTGGTAGAACACTCGCATATATCAGCTTGATTGGAAATCTTCCTCTGGCTCCTCTGACAGCAGCATGAGCTAGGGGTATCTCAACCCTTGTCCCCTCAGCATAGACAACAAGCAGTATTATTGCTATCGTTGTGAAAAGAGCCAGCAAGCCGCCATTTATCAGGAGAAAAGTCAAGCCGTCTGCTGAAAGCAAAGCATCAACTCCATAGGTCTGGGAGATCCATATCCATCTCGGAATTATGCCTGCAGGCATCTGTGAATTTGGAGGGATGGTCCAGTTAAACAAGCCTGTTATTATTGACTGGGCTATTCCTGCAAGAATGAAAAGAGAGACACCGCTTCCAATTCCCCACTTTGAAACCACCTCATCCATGTAAACTATAAGCACACCGCCAATGAAGAGCTGCAGAAAAATCAGAAAGCTTATGAAATTGAGGGACAAGCCTAATTGTTGGGCAATAACTGGGTTTGGCTTTAAAAAACCACCCATTATTTGTGGAAGAGCTTCAAGAGCAATCATAACAAAAACCAAGAACCTCTGAAAGTCCTGATATGCTGCTCTATCTTCAGGATTTGTTAGATCGAGCTTTATTATTCCTGCTCCAACAAGCAACTGGAGAATTATGCTTGCTGTGACGATTGGACCTATACCCAAGGCTATAATAGAGCCAGTCTTTCCAGCAAACAGAGCCCTGTATTGTTCGAAGATATCTATTGAGCTTGGATCAAGCCCAAATACGGGCACATTTGAAAGAATGAAGTAGAGAAGGAGGACTGCAAGAGTCCACATGAATTTCTTGTTAAATGGAACGTGACCTACTGGTCTCTCAACACTTGGAATTCTTTCGAAATACGGCTGAAGTGCTCGCAATACCTGATCAACCATCTCTACCCCTCATCAAAGATCAAAGCCCAAGCTCCACTATCCCACCTGCACTTTCTATCTTTTCAATTGCCTTTGGTGTTGCATGCTCAACAACCACATGCATCCTCTTCCTTACTCTTCCACCTCCCAGCAGCCTGTAATAACCAATGTCAGCCAAATTAATTCTGTATGTTTCTCCCTCCTTCTCTGCAAGCCCGTTATCAACAAGCCTGTCAACTATCGCATCGAGATCCCCAACGTTCATCTCAGTCCTAGATTTGAGATAGTTGTAGAGATAGCTGTCAACTGCTCCAACAGCCTTCAGCTCAATCAATCTCTCCCTGAGTGATTTTGAAAGCCTGTATTCTCTTCTCACAACACTTGGTCTGCTAAATCCGCTCTTGCCAATCTCGTATTTTCCCTCCTTTACAAGCTTTATTGTTCTAAGATACTTGTGCTTCAAAACTCCAGCATTACCTCTTCCCCCTCTGGTTCCTCCTCCTCTGTTCCTGTTTTCCCTTCCCTTTCCGCATGTCCTAGACCCTCTAAATTTCTTGACCTTCTTTTTTGGCATTTAAATCACCTCATCTTGTAAATCAGCTTTGATATGTCTTTCCCATGGTAGCCAAGATCTCCTCCATAGCCGTAATGCCACTTTATACTTTTGAGCCCACCCCTTGGAGGATGCAATCTGAATACAGGTTTGAGATCTGGGAGATCTTTAAGGCTTGCCTTCCCCTCAATTACGGCATTGGCAAAATCCTCAATGCTTTCATAGCCAGTCTTCTCCCTGACATACTCGTCTGTCAGTCTTCTGTTGCCTGTTAACCTTCCTCTGTTTCTCAGAAGGAGAGCAAGCGTTTTTCCATCAATCTCTCCATAGGCTACATAATCTTTGACAACTTGAAGCATACCCTTATAAGACGGGGTCTCTGGAACTACGATGCAGTGATACTTTCTGTGAAGCCTCAAAAGCCTGAGCGTTTCCTTTATTTTTCTGTGAACATCCACTTCTCCTCTCAGCCTTATAACCGCATACATTTCGCTCACCTTTTGAGATAAACTGTCTGCTTTAAAGCCTCGAAAGTTGCCTTGGCAAAATTTATCGTTGTTTTTGTTTGTCCTCTTGCAAACGTCCAAACGTCCTTAACACCTGCAAGTTCCAAGACTTTCTTTGCCACATCTCCTGCAACAAGTCCCAAGCCCTTTGGTCCAGGAATTAGGGTTACGCGAACGCTTCCTGCGGAACCTGAAACCTTTGCAGGTATGCTGTGATCTCCGCCACACCCGCATTCCCATGAGCCACATCCCATGTTAACCTTAAACACGTTAATCTTCGCATTTCTAATTGCCTTCTGAATTGCAGGGGCTACTTGGCTTGCCTTTCCAACTCCAATGCCCACATAGCCATTTCTGTTCCCAACAACAGCCGTAACCCTGAACTTTAGCCTCCTTCCGCTATCTGTCATTCTTTGAACTAGATTTATCTCCAAAACTTCATCTTCAAGATCAGGCAAAAGAATGTCAACTATCTCCGGCTCCTTTATCGGGAGACCGCTTGCTATAGCCTCATCTATACTCTTTATCTTACCCTCTGCTACCAATCTTCCAAGTCTTGTGCTCGGACTCCATTCCATTCAATCACCCCAGTATCCTCTCCCTAATTTCATCAACGTGATCGGGAAGTTCTGATGGTTTCAAACCTCTTTTCTCATACTCACTGAAAATTTCAGGCTTTTGCTCATAATAACTTGCAATGTGTTCTCCCCTGATTCTTGACTCATCTGGAAGTATTTCATCGCTATGCGGAACATCAAGTCCAGCATCTACAGCACCTTTAAGCACCGCAAAAACTCTTGACCCCCTTGATGGAGTTCTAAGTCCAATGTCAAGGATTGCTTGCTCAATGCCCGCCTTCAACGCTTTCTTGCCTATCAGCAATCCTGTTAAATAGCTTGCAGGTGTGTTGTTCAGGTCACCCTTCCAGCCAAACCTTTCAAGCTCCTTTGAGTCTGCATACACGATTGTTTTGTCTCCATCTGGGCTATACTCAACAATCTGAGCTATAACACGTTTATTGGTCAGCCTAACAACAAGTCTAGGCTTTCTTGAGAGCAGGAGTTTGAGCCTTTTCCTGTAATTTGTTCTTCCCTCTCTTCTCCTTCTGTATGGAACCTTGTATCTCGCTGATTTTGCCATTAAACTCACCTCATCAGTCCATGGATTTCCAAATACTGATTGAGATGGGCAACACTTCTAAATTCTCCACCCTTTGCCTTTCTGTAAAGCATTCTGTAGGTTCTGGTATCTATTTCCTTGTTCTTCTTAAGCTCCCTGAGCCTTCTTCTCAGAGCCCTGATTCTCATAATCCAAGCTCTTTTCTTTGGCATTCTTGCTGTTGCTCTTCCCTTTCTCCTTCCATGTCCTCTTCTCCTTCCCTTCTTTCTCTGAGCCTTTCTCTTGTTTATTCTCGCTCTGCTTATTCCTTTCACAGGCTTCCTCTTTATCAGACCTCTTTCAATAAGCTCCCTGACATCATCCTTTGTGGCTGCTCCAGCCACCTCTTCGATAGCATCTGGATCTATCCAGATTCTGTTTACCCCGCAATCGAGTATTTTCGCAGCCATCTCTCTCTGAAACCTCAGGTTCATCTGCATCACCTTTTGATCGGATTCAGAATCTTTATCCCCATTTCTCTTGCCTTCTCCTCTATGACAAGCCTCTTCTTCAGTCCAACTCTTGAGGAAATTCTTGCAGCCTGGGTTGATGGATTTATCTTTTCAAGATCCTTCAATGAGAAAACCAAGATGTCCTCATATCCTGATGGATGCAAACCTCTTACAGCTTTTGGAGATGAGAAGCCCGGATTTGGCAAAATTCTACCACTCCACTTCCCGCCATATCTCTCTCTGAATTTGTTGTGCCTGCCTTTTGGTCTTCTCCATCCCAAACCTCTCAATCTAAGCTTTTTGTGCTCTTCATAATGCCTGAATTCGGGTTTCCTTACCTTCAGTCTCCTCCTCATTCTAAGGAATCTGACTTTTTCTTTTGGAAGATTCGGATTCATCTCACACACCTCATGGCTTCTCAACAATGTAAATTCCATCCTGGAATATTCTAACATCAAGATTCTTCTTTTTTGTTGCAAGCTCGAGATTTGCAGCGGTCTGACCGCACTCTTCCTTGTCTATTCCGGTTACAATTATCTCGTTTCCAGAAACTTTAACCTGACACCTTCCAAATATTTTCGCCCTTCTGGGATGCTTCTCTCCAAGGAAGTTCTCTATTATAACCTCATCACCCTCAACCCTGACCTTCATGGGAAAGTGAGAGTAGAGGATCTTGAGTCTGTATTCAAAACCTTCCGTTACACCTTTAATAAGATTGTTAATGTGGGATGCAAAGGTTCCAACCATCGCCCTTACCTTTGACTTCTTATCCGTTGTATAGACCCTAATTCTTCCATCCTCAGTTTTTTCAATGTGAATCCCACGATATTTCAGAAACCTAGAATTCTCTCCTTTTGGTCCTGAAGCTCTGATGGTAAAGCCAGCAAGCGTATCTCCCTCAATCTCGATGCTCACACCCTCTGGAACGTTCACAAATCTCTCTTCCATTTAAATCACCTCAGTAAACATAAGCCAGCAAAACCCCGCCAAGTCCTCTCTCCATTGCCTCCTTCTGAGACATGACACCTTCTGTTGTTGAGACTATCAGTATGCCAAAATCTCTTGCAGGAAGATATCTCTTCTCAAATCTCTCATACTCTGTTCTCTTCACCGAAAATCTTGGTCTTACTGCTCCACAATCGTTTATTCTCCCAGCGAGTTCAACAACTATCACCCCACCCCTGTGGTTCTCCTTGACCTCAAACCCTCGAATGTATCTGTATTCCTTCATAACATTTAGCACCTTTCCGATCAGCTTGCTTGCCGGTCTGATTTCGACCACTGACTTTCCAACAAGCTCGGCATTCTTTATTGCAGACATTGCATTTGAAAGCGTATCACTCTGCATGATCTTCACCTCACCAGTACTTCTTAAACCCCAATTCCTTAGCCACCTCTCTAAAACACTGTCTGCAGAGATAAAGCCCGTATTTTCTCACAACACCGCTCTTCCTTCCACATCTCCTGCAAGGATTGGCGTTTCTACCAAATTTCTTTCTTCTCTCCTTTGCCATGCTCACTCAACCTCCACACCAAGATTTTTCAGAAATTCAAGGGTGTCCTCTTTGGTAACCCTATGGGATTTACCGATCTTGCTCTTGCAAATTTTCCTTCTAGCTACCCTGTATCCCCTTCTTTTAAGCGAAACAGTTACATCCATACCGAATATCCCCATATCTGGATCATACTCAACTCCAGGAATGTCTATGTGCTCGCGAATGCCAAACGAGAAGTAACCATCCCCAATGATTCTTCCATTGACCCTATTTTCAAGGACTGTGAGAGCTTTTTTCAAAAATTCAAGAGCCTCCTCACCTCTAAGTGTGATTTTAGCACCGATTGCTTCACCCTTTCTTATACCAAAGTTTCTTATTGTTTTTTTAGCGTATGTTGATGTGGGCTTTCTCCCTGTTAACTCTTCAAGGAGCTTAAGAGCCTTTTTCTGCCTTTCACCACTCTCTCCAACTCCTATGTTTATCACGACCTTGTCTATCATCACATCTCTCATCGGATTCACAGCTACACCCCCAGATCTATTACTGGCTTTTCATCTTCCTTGCTTCCAACAACGAATATGTATTGCTCTACGGTTGTGTATTCCTTTCCCTCAATTTCTATTGTCACGAGATTTGGAGAGGAACTCCTGACTATCTTGTATGACTTGAGTTTTCCTATCTCTCCAGCATGCTTTCCTCCTGTAACCATAACAAGTGCTCCCTCCTCAAATTTGAGATGCTGAATCAGCTCTTTTTCTGGTATTTTGAGCAAAATACTGTCTTTCGTCTTGTAATCATTACTTGCAAGGATGTTTGTTCCGTCAAAAAGGTTAAGCTGCACTCTGCCACCTTTCAGAGTTGTTTTGTTGTTTATTCTATAGAGTTTTTTGTCATGATCATCAATCTCTAAGGGTACGATTCTTCCCTTGTCATCAAACACCATTCTGTAATTGAGCCCCATCTTTGGGATTGATATAACATCGAAAAGCCCCACTGGAAACTTGTAGTCTTTTCTAACAACTCCGTCAACTGTAATCTCTCCATTTGCAATGATCCTTCTTGCCTCTCTTGCTGAATCAGCAAGTTCAAGAAAATCTCGGATAATAAGGAGAAGAGGAACTGCATTTCTGTCATGAGGTCCTGGAGATGGCTTCACAACCCATTTCTTGGTTTTTCTTGGTATTTTGTAGGTTTTGGGTGCACTCAATCTCTTTTGATGCAAAATCAATCACCTCTCAAGGATCTTCCTTCTGACTTCATCCTCCTCACCAAGCTCTGTAATCATCACGTTTGATGGATGGATTGGTATGCCAACCTCTGTGCCATCTGCTTTTTTCGTAACAACACCATCAACAAGAATCCTCAGAGACTTCATATCAACCTCAAGAACCTTTCCAGAATGTCCTGCAAAGCTTCCCCTCATCACTTTAACCTTGTCACCTTTTCTAACCCTTATTGCCCTCTTTCCATACTTTTCTCTGAGCTCTTTTGAAAGGGTTGCATGCAAAAATTTATGCCTCTGATGAAGTTTTGCTTCATACATCCTCTTTCTCTGCTTTCTCGGCTGTTTGGACATTTTTATCACCTCATACAATTATTGTGGCAATCGAGCCTATCTTACCGAACCTCTCAGCAGCCTCTCTAGCCACAGGACCTCTTATCTCACTTCCCTTGGGATTTCCGTTTGGATCTGTTATTACTGCTGCATTGTCATCAAACTTCACCCTAACACCGTTTGGTCTTCTGTATTCCTTTTTCTGTCTGATAATAACCGCATAGTGAATCTGTTTTCTTATGTCTGGTGACCCTTTTTTGACACTCACAACCACAATATCCCCAACTCCTGCAGAGGGATACCTTCTCCTAACTCCCTTGTAGCCTTTTACCGCTATTATCTCAAGCTCCCTAGCTCCTGTATTGTCTGCGCAAACAAGTCTCGCTCCAGTCGGCAAAGCTCTCGGAATTACCGCCTTTCTGGCTTTCATTGTTCCACCACCTTCTCAACTATAACAAAACTCTTTGTCTTGCTTATCGGTCTGCATTCAGCGATTGTCACAACATCTCCTGGCTTTGCATCTATGCATAATGGATTGTGAGCATGCATTTTACTCCTTTTCTTGAGGTATCTTTCATACTTTGGAACATATCTTATCAATTCTCTCTCAATTACCGCCGACTTCTCATAGGTTTTAACAACCCTGCCCCTGAACACCTGACCCCTCACTGGAAGACTTCCGTGAAAGGGGCAGTTTTTGTCATTGCACTCATTTTCAGGGGGTTTGACATTCAATCCTATGTCTCTCATACTACATCACCTTTTTATCCTCTTTGCGAGCATAATTCCTCTCATAATCCTCTCTTCTGGTCTAAAGGCGGTGAGGTCTCCATTAACCCTGTATCTCTCCCCATCAATTCTCACACAAAACACCCTACCTCTTTTTGCAACAGTTTTTATTCCCCTATCCGTTTCTATTCTGAATGTGTTCATGCTTTCATCCACAACCAGTCCCTTAATGCCCTCCTCACATTTATTTGGGCTCTCCACAACCTCGACTTCCAGACCGATCCAGTCCCTTGCCAGAACCTTCATGCACGATAACCTTCTTCTCTCAGTGAGAGTTTTACCCTTGCTATGTCCTTTCTTATTGCCCTTATCTGTCCAGGATTTTCCAGTGCTCCACCGCTCCTTACCAGAGTTCTCAGCCTCAGAAGCTCGTTTTCTAGCTCCATCAATTTTTTTAGCTTTTCCTCTCTACTCATTTCCCTTATCTCCTCCATTCTCAACCTCCTCCACCTCCGATGGTGTCTCTTCTCCTTTCAGATTGACATCGCTAACATAAATTTCATCAGGAA
Source organism: Geoglobus sp. (assembly GCA_015523645.1). Taxonomy (GTDB): domain Archaea; phylum Halobacteriota; class Archaeoglobi; order Archaeoglobales; family Archaeoglobaceae; genus Geoglobus. The sequence goes on from WAJY01000144.1 coordinate 15,379, forward strand.
GCTCCACATCTGGAGGTATTATCCTAACCTTCACACCATAAACTCCCAGCTTCTTTATCGCTATGTCAAAACCCTCATCAACCATGGATTCAGCCGGTTCTCCGGTGTGGATAACCGTGCCAGCAACAAACTTTTCTGTCCTAGCCCTCTCACTCGTCAATTTTCCGCTTATCTCGATCTCACATCCCTTTGCCCCAGCCTCCATTATTCTGTAAAGAAATCTGTAACCAGCTTTTCTGAAATACCATCCTCTCTCCAAAGCTCTAGCAAGAAGGGAAGCCATAAGCTGTGCGTTGAGCTCAGGCTTATCAATCTCATCAACTGCAACCTGAGGGTTATCCAATCCAAACTCTTTGAGCTTGTCTGTTAGCCTCTTTATCCTCCTTCCTCCTCTGCCTATAACTAGTCCGGGTCTCTCAACAAACAGAGTTACTTGAGTTCCAAGTGGAGTTCTGACTATGTTTAGTCCACCAAAGCCGGCATTTCTAACTTCGTCAACTATCCATTCCTTCACCCTGAGCTTCTTTACCCTCTCCTCAACAAACTTTCTCTCAACCGCCATTATCGCACCTCTGCAACTACCTCAACTGTTGTTAAAACCTTAAACTTTGGAGTGGCTCTTCCATAGGCTCTAGGCATGTATCTCTTCAAGACTCTCCCCTTCTTTGCCTGAGCGTGAGTCAGTATGAGTCTGTGGGTCTCAAGACCCTTGTATTCAGCATTAGCCTTCAGGTTCTTAAGAACCTTGAGTATGTTCTTTGATGCCTTCACTGGATATCTGCCAGCATACCACTTCTTCAACCCTCTTTTATGTGCAACCTTTTTCTTGTGATTTTTAAATGGAACAACCCTCTTCATCTTAATAACATCCTCGAGATAGTCAATAGCATCATCCAGCTTCATACCCCTAATCGCCCTGCATATCTCTACCGCATGCTTGAAGCTAATGTCCATCTCATATCCCATTGCTTTGGCAGAATTTAACTCATCCTTTGGCTTGTAGGCATACTCCACCCTCGCCATATCCATCACTTCAGCGGCACAAATTTACTGCTTCTAGTTGCTCCAACTCCTGGACCTGAATGCTTCTCAAACCTTCTAGTTTGAGCGAACTCTCCGAGCCTGTGTCCTATCATTTCCGGTTTCACCTCTACCCTAACAAAATCCTTGCCGTTATGGACATACACAACCTTCCCTACCATTTCGGGCAGAACTATCATGTCCCTGCAGTGGGTTCTTGCTGATCCCTTCTTTCTCAATCTCCTTAAAAACTTCTCTTCCTGCTCTGTAAATCCTCTTTTTATCTTTCTCCTTTCTCTAGATGGCAGAATTTCTGCTAGCTGATCTAAGGTCATGTTTTTAAGATCTTCAAGCTTGTATCCCCGATACCTGAATTCTCTTGGTCTTATAACCTTACTTTTCATCGCCATGGCTATCTCCTCACCCCCGTTCTTCTTGCAGCAATACTACCAACCTTCCTTCCAGGAGGGGCATTTCTACTTACAGTCTTCGGTCTTCCAACATGCTGATGCTTTCCACCACCAAATGGATGGTCAACAGCATTCATCGCAACACCTCTAACGCGAGGCCACTTTGCAGCCTTGCTCTTTAGCTTATGAAACTTCTTTCCTGCTTTGACAAAAGGCTTGTCTGCTCTCCCAGAGCCAGCTACAATACCAATCGTTGCTCTGCATTTCGGATGGAACCACTTCATAGCCCCAGATGGAAGCTGAACAAGAACTCTGTCTTCCTCGTGAGCAACAACGAATGCGTAGGTTCCGCTTGCTCTTGCATACTTTCCACCATCATCGGGTATTCCCTCTATGTTGCATACTGGGGTTCCTTCAGGTATGTTTTTCAGAAAGGTAGTGTTTCCGATGTCTATCTCCACATCATTTCCAGCCATTATCACATCCCCAATTCCCTTTCCTTCAACAGCAAGAACGTATTCCTTTCTGCCGTCTGGAAGTCTTACAAGGAAGAGGGGTCCATTTCTTGCAGAATCGTGAACAACATCCTCGATCTTTGCAACAATAGTCTCATCTCCGAACTTCAAATGTCTAACATCAGCCTTGTATTTGTGAGATGGTGCCCTGTAGGTTGGTGTTCCTTTTCCCCTATTCTGTGAGATTATTCTCTTACCCATTTATACCACCTCAGAACACACCAAGGTTTGATAGCAACTCCTCAGCAGAATATTCAGGCTTGAGTTTGATGTAGGCTTTTTTCTCACCTTTGGGAGTTATCATGGTGTTCACTCTCTCAACCTCAACACCAAACCTTTTCTCCACTTCTCTTGCAATCTCCTTCTTGTTCGCCCTCATGTCAACTATGGCTGTAAGAACGTTCTTTTCTATTAGCATTGTGGTTTTTTCTGTTATAAGAAACGCTTTCAGGACCATAGCCACTCACCCAGTTGCTCTATTGCAGACTTTGTGTAAACAACGAGCCTTCCGGGATGCCCGCCAGGAGCTAAAAGCTCCACATTCAGATTTCTTGCAGAAACAACATCAACACCCGGAAGATTTATTGATGCCTTAAAAACACTTGAGGGTGAGGATGTTACAATAAGCAGACTCTTCTTCATCTTATATTTCCTGCCCCTCATTTTCCCTTTTCCTGCTCTCACCCTCTTTCTCTCCTTCGCCCTCTCAATATCTTGGTAAACACCAAGCACCTTCAAAACATCTATGACCTTCTTTGTTCTGCTTAGATTTTCAAAATCATCAACAACTATCTTGGGGAGATCTCCATCAAATACGTGGTTCCTTGCTTTTACCAATTCAGGATTGATCGTTGCAGACAAGGCTGAACGTAAAGCCTTTTTCATCTCCTTTTTGTTTATCTTCTCATCCCATTTCTTCTGAACCTTTGGTGGATGTGCCCTTCTACCTCCAACAGCTTGTGGAACCACAACAGCTCTCCTCCCGTTCTTTATCCTAGGAACCCTCGCATAACCATGCCCCGGACCCCAGTTCTCTGCAGAATAGTTTGTGCCTGAAAGTGGATTTGGTCCGTATGGCTGTCTTCTATGGCTCTGAATCGCGTGAACGGCTTTTCTTATGATATCGGGTCTGAATTCTTCGTTGAATGCAGATGGAAGCTCTATTTCCTCAACAACCTCTCCCTTTAGATTGTAAACTCTAGCTTTCACCCTCATCACCTGCCCTGTTTTGAGCTTCTGCTAACATAAACCAAGTTTATTCCCTCATACTTTTCAAATGGCGGTCTTATTGCGTGTCTCATCCTTACAAGCCTCTTTACGCTTCCCGGAACACTTCCCGAAACCATCATATACTGATTTCTGACTATGCCATAATGAGGAAAGCCACCCTCGGGAGTTATCTCGTTTCCATCTTCACCTATCTTCAGAATTCTTTTGTTGTACTCAGTTCTTTGATGGAAACCCATCTGACCAGCCTGAGGGACTGTCCACCTAACTCTGTGTGGATTCCAGGGTCCAAGAGTTCCAACTCGTCTGTGCTTGCTACTCCTTGCATGCTTGGCATCGAGAGTTATAACCCCCCATCTCTTAACAGGACCCTGAAAGCCCTTGCCCTTTGTTATGCTCAAGACATCTATGAATTCTCCCTCCTCAAAAACCTCATCAATCATTATTTCACCGCCAAGTTTTGAAATGGCAAAGTCCAGCGCCCGATCTCCATCTCCTCCAATCTTTTGCTCCATAACATCAGGCACTTTCTTCGGCACTCCAGTCATCTTGTACGGCTGGGTGTAGGTTATAATCCTGACCTCATGAATGCCTTCTACATCCTTCAGCTCTTCTGCAGATCTACCATTTTTCGGCAGATTGAGTCTTCTTGAGAGATGCTCATCCAGATTTTCTGCCCAAACCTCACCTGCAATTTGTAGTCCATACTGCGTTTTTCTGTAAACCCTTATGCCCATAACCTTCATTGGTGGAGTCTCTATAACAGTTACAGGCACAACTATCTCCTCACCATACGTGGGAGAGTTCTTTCTATCATCAACCATAACAACATGGGTCATGCCAGCCTTATACCCAGCAAATCCCAGAACCTTTGTCTCCTTGCTTTCAGGCCAAGCCCTCATTCTTGGGACGATACTCGAAGCTCTCTTTCTTGGAGAGAAGGCAAGAGACCCTCTTCTAGGTCTATGCTCCTTCATTTCATACCACCCTCTACATACCTAAGGTAGTTGACCAAAGCCAAGCTACCCATTATCGCTTCCTCGAGCCTTACAGTTTCCGTTCCTTGATTCGGGAACATGTTCCACACATCCACACCTTCCAAACTCAAATTGAGTCTTTTTGCGATCTCCTGAACACCTTCAACAGGACTGCCGAAAATCAGCAGTCCTTTGCTTGGCACTTCATTTGGAGATGGGATTCTTCCTTTTCTTGACGCTATCACAGCATCCTTTCTTTGGAGCAGATTTTCAAGCTCTATTCTCTTTACCTTATATCCCCAGTAATCCTGGGGTTCTGCTTCTTCAACCACCAACGGTTTCTTCGAACAGATCCTGACGGTCACGCGAGCCCCCTTTTTTGCCTTTCCCTTGAAGAGGGCCAGGGCATCTAGCCCAATATCCACCCACGCTGTGCCGTCAGGTGCAACTTTGACGATTATCCCTTCCCTCACGTCATCGATTTTTAAAGTTTTTGGCTTGTGGGATGGAATTTTCAAGGGAGGCAAGATCCCTGCATGTCTCAGAGTTGCTTTGATCGGAAAAAGATGCTTTCTTAGGTATTGTGGAGTTTCAAGATACTCCAATATTTCTGAAATGAAGTCTGTATCGTCCAAGAGAGGATCTCTGTATATGAAAATTCTTTCAATTCTGAAGATTGCCAGAGCTCTAGCAATCATCCCTAGCTTGTAAGCCTTTATCTTTTCATCCCTTTCATTTGCAAGAGCACTTGAAGGAATTGCTATCTCCATCTCTCTGCATGGTGATCTTATGCGATATAAGTTATTCGACGTGGAGTCTAATTCTATGAATCACTCAATCAAAAACTCTTGCTTTATCGCTTATCAGATATGTTTGTGTTTGCTTTTTAATCCTTTCATAGATAACTCCGTAAATCATTAGCATAAGCGGGAATGAGACTAGGTATGGGATGTAGAAGTAAGCTGGCATCTCCACAAATGTTGGGTGAAGCTGGAACTCAGCTTTTGAAATCTGAATGTAGAAGTAGGGTGTTATAATGTATATCAGAAAGGAATAAAGCTTGGCAAGCCTTAGATCAATGTAAGAAAGCAAGGCATGGGTAAGAGCAAAGAAAAAGATGGTAATGCTGAAAATAAATCTGATCTCGGTGAAAGCAAGACCTCCCCAAGTCAGGAGCATGAACATTGAGGAAATCGTTATGTGAAATGCCGAAAAAGCGAGTATTGAGACAGAGAGGGATTTTGCTTGTTCCTCTTGAATTTTAAACTGCAGAATTGGGAATAGAAGGAGAGAGGAGATCATGATAACGGTGACAGGGACATGAATGTATATGAGCTTGTAACTCTCGCCAAGTTTATTTTCCTGGGGAAGGATTAGGATTGAAAGGATCGTTAGGATGGTAAGAGAGATCAGTACCTTCTCTTTCATAGATTTGAAAGCAGAGCAAACAATATAAGTTTTCTGAATTCGCTTTCACAAAACTTAAAAAATATTGGATTTATTTCAGCCATGGATCACACAAAGATATTCGAGATTATTGAAAGGCATCACAGGTTTTATGCTGAGTCCCTTCCCATGATCGCAAGTGAAAACATAACGAGCAAGTTTGTTAGGAGATGTTATCTTTCAGATCTGGGACATAGGTATGCTGAGGGAAAGGTTGGCGAGCGCTATTATCAGGGATGCTCATTTATAGATGAAATTGAAAGTTTTGCTATAGAGATAACCAGGGATCTCTTCAATGCAGAACATGTGAATGTACAGCCAATAAGCGGAGTTGTTGCAAATAAGGCTGCATTTTTTGCACTAACTAAGCCCGGGGATAAAATAATGGCTCTTTCTGTGCCATGTGGAGGGCACATCAGTCATGACAAGGTATCATCTGC
>WAJY01000145.1 GCA_015523645.1 Geoglobus sp.
GAGGTTGAGTGCTGGGGAACTGGAAAGGAGAAATGCACATTTGAAATAAAAAATTTGAATGATTCTGGAGAATTAATGAAAAGATGCTTCCAATGAAAAATGATTTAATTGAGAAGCATCACTTACTCTCATGGAGTTCATCAACAGCGAGAAGGCTCCAAAGCCCGTGGGTCCATACAGTCATGCTGTTAAGGCTGGTAACTTTCTTTTCGTCTCCGGGCAAATACCGATCATGGGAGATTCCATACCGGAAAGCTTTGAAGAAAGAGTTAAAGCCGTAATCGAAAATGTAAGGGCGATACTCAACTCTGCAGGATTAGAGATAGAAAATGTTGTCAAGGTTACAGTTTATCTGAAGGATCTATCAAGATTTTCGGAATTCAACAAAATTTATGAAAGATATTTCAAGCATAAGCCGGCAAGAGCTGTTGTGGAGGTGTCAAGATTGCCTAAGGATTGCGATATTGAAATGGAGGTTATTGCATGCTTTGAAGATTGAGCTCTCTCAGAAAACCCTCCTTATCCTCTGACAACCTCCTCATCATTCCCTGCTTCTCGTGCAAAAATTTTGTAGCAAGTTTTTCAATCTCCTCAATGTCCACTTTGCTTCCCCTTCCCATTCCGGGACAATCAACAACAAGCTTGAGCCTGATAAAAGCCTCATCCCCATACTTTACCTCGTCTATGACAAATGGAAGAAGCTTGCACGCAATTGGCTTGTAGCCCTCTACCTCACACTTAAGATCCTCTCTGAGAAAGATGCATCTTCCGTTTTTCCCTTTAAGCCTCAAAGAGCTGTCAAAAACTGCAAAATCAGAATGCCTTTCTGATATTCTTTCATAATCCTCCAAAGTAAGCTCAACTCCCTCACCACAGCATTTTGCATTGCATTCCTGATAAACGCAAACCCATCTTTCAACCTCATCCAGAAAGACTATCATGATGTTAATAGAACAAGGTGGATTTTAATCTTTTCCAATCAGAGCCTTACAGGAATTCCTCTTCTTTCAAGATATCTTTTAAGCTCAACTATGTCAATCTCCATAAAGTGAAAGACGCTTGCAGCCAAAGCAGCATCGGCATTAGCCTTAAAAAAAGCCTCGTAAAAGTGCTCAGGCTTTCCTGCTCCTCCCGAAGCAATGACCGGAATGCTAACCTCCTCACATATCTTTTTTGTTATTGGAATGTCATAACCATCCTTCGTACCATCTCTGTTCATCGACGTCAGCAAAATTTCTCCAGCACCAAGCTCCTCAACCCTTTTAGCCCACTCAACAGCATCTATGCCGGTCGGTTTTCTTCCTCCGTATATCACAACCTCATACCAAGCCCTTCTTCCATCTTCAAGCTCAACTATGTTCACCCCCCTACTCAACTCATAGTTTCTCCTGCAGTCTATGGCTACAACTATGCACTGTGATCCAAAAATCTTGGCAGATTCTCTGACAAGCTCAGGATTTTTTACAGCCGATGTGTTTATCGAAACCTTGTCTGCTCCTGCATTGAGCATCACATTTATGTCCTCAACCCTCCTTATTCCACCTCCAACTGTCAACGGTATGAAAACCTCCTCAGCCGTTCTTTCAACCACATCAACCATCGTTTCTCTGCCATGAGCTGAGGCAGTTATGTCAAGAAAAACAAGTTCATCTGCTCCCTCCTCATCATACCTCTTGGCAAGCTCAACAGGGTCCCCGGCTCTCCTCAGATTTACAAACTCAACTCCCTTTACAACACTCGCCCCATTTTCATCCAAGGTTACATCCAAGCATGGAATTATTCTTTTTGTAAGCATGCTAATACCTTATCTCAAAATTCTTAAATTCCCCCCTGTATTCCTCTTCCACTATATCAAGGGATTTAACGCTTGCAAATCTAGGTCCCTCTTTCAACCAAGAAATAAACTTGTCTATCTTCTGCTCCTCTCCTTCAACAACAACCAAGACTCTTCCGTCTGGGAGGTTCATAACATAACCCTTCACCCCTACTTCATGAGCTTTTCTTCTTGCAAAGTATCTGTAACCAACTCCCTGAACAACCCCGCTTATGTAAATCCTGAGCCTTTTCATAACCAGCCTTCATTTTCTGACTTGTATTAAAACCCTTTCTATACCCATTTGTGAAACCGCTGTCATTAGCGGACAAATGATAAAGTCTTGAAAGTGAAAGAGGAAGCATGATAGGATACACAAGGAAGGTGAACCTTGATTTTGAGGAGGCTGTTAAAAGAGTTAAGGAAAGACTTTCAGAGCATGGATTTGGTGTGCTGTGCGAGATTGATGTTAAAGAGACACTTAAGGAGAAAATTGGTGAGGATTTCGTGAATTACATCATTCTGGGAGCATGTAACCCGAAGTATGCTCACAAGGTTCTCTATCAAAACAAGGAATTCGGAATTTTGATGCCTTGCAATGTAATAGTATATGAGGGCAAGGATGGGGTTTACATTTCTGCAATGAAGCCTAGGGGATTTGCAGACCAATTTGGAAATGAGGAAATAATAGAGATAGCCGAGAAGGTTGAGGAGAGTCTTAAAGAAGTTGTAGATTCGGTTTAGCTTATCCCTGAATTTTTAAGGAGCTTTGCAAAGCAGATAACCGGAAAAATCCCATCCCGAAACTAGCCTTTGCTCCTGCTCCAATGAGCTCACCAATTCTGAGGAGTTTTACAGCTTTGTCATCAATCTCGGAAACTCTGTATTTAGCATTCCCAGTTACTCCATAAAAAACCCTTTTTCCATGTCTTTTTGATGCATGAATCAGATTATGTTCTTTCCAGCTCGAATATATAATTTCAGAGTTGCATTTATAATCTGGGACTTCTCCCTTACCATATTCATTAACATACAGTATGAGCCTTCTCCTGATCATGTGAATGAGAAATGGCAGATTTATTGGTGTTCTAGCTTCAATCGGAGTTTTGAAATTGATTTCCAGTTCATCTCCAGAAATGTTCGCACCTCTAACCTCTCCCAGATCTATTATGCTGATTGCACCTGCATCAATGCTTTCACCATCATACACTTCTCTTCCTGTAATGGCATCTCTGATGCTCACAAGCTCAAATCTGCTGTCTG
>WAJY01000146.1 GCA_015523645.1 Geoglobus sp.
CTTTTACAATAAACTTTTGGTTGTTATTTGTAATAACAAATATGTCGTCGCTAATTTTTGCAGCTCTTTCCAAAGTTAGTTGGAACAAAGATTTTGAATCAAACATTTTGATATATTGCTTTGGATATCTTTCTCTGCTTATTGGAAAAAGCCTTGTTCCTTTCCCTCCTGAAAGAATGAATACTTTCATTGGAATTTGAAATATATGAGATAGAATAAAATACTTTTCCTCTTTGAAACACTATTATTCTTCATTTTTCTTAGGAACATTTACGAAAACCATTTAAAACTTATTTCTTAAAACTTGACATCAACTGGAGCCTCTGAACAATCGAGGTGATACCATGGATTTTGACCTCTCTCATGACCAGAAAGACATTCAAAAAGCAGCCAGAGAATTCGCCCAAAATGAATTCACTGCTGAAAGAGGAAGATATTATGATCAAAATGAAGAATTTCCTTTTGATTTATGGAAAAAGGCATGTGAACTCGGATTCATTGGGGTGCATTACCCTGAGGAGTATGGCGGAGCAGGAATGAGTGTTTTTGAGAATGTCCTTATTGTCGAGGAATTCTGCAGGGCTGACAGCACAATTGGAAGCGCAATAATTCTTTCAGATTTCTCGTCTGAGGTTGTGATGAAATTCGGCAGTGAGGAACAGAAAGAGGAAGTTCTGCCAAAGGTTGCAGGCGGAAAAGCGATAACTGCAGGCTGTTACACAGAACCTGAGGCGGGAAGTGATCTCATTGCAATAAAAACGAGGGCTGAGAAGGATGGAGATGAGTGGATCATCAATGGATCAAAGACGTTCATAACCAACGGAACAATAGCAGATTATTACATAGTTCTTGCAGTAACAGATCCTGAAGCTAAACCGAGATATCGTGGATTTTCAACTTTTCTTGTGAAAAAGGATGCTGAAGGGCTACAAACAAACAAAATTGATGGAAAATTCGGGATAAGATCATCTCCTACAGCTGAAGTTGTTTTTAAGAATGTGAGGGTTAACGAGGATGATATAATTGGAGAGCTCAACAAGGGCTTTTATCAGGTTCTTCAGTTCTTCAACGAAAGCAGAATTGAGATTGGTGCTCAGGCTCTCGGCATAGCTCAAGGAGCATTTGACAGAACTGTTGAATATGTGAAGCAGAGAAAGCAGTTCAATCAGCCTATCGGTGCTTTTCAGGCATTACAGCACAGAATAGCGGATCTTGCAACGATGATTGACGCAACAAGACTGCTCGTTTACAGAGCAGCGTGGAAGGCATCGCAGAATGAGGCTGATGCCACCCTGACAAGCATGGCAAAGTATTTAGCAGGAAAAATGGCTGTCAGGGTTTGCGATGAGGCAATTCAGATGCATGGTGGTTACGGCTATGTTGCCGAGAATGATGTCGAGAGATTCTATAGAGATGCAAAGATAACAGAGATATATGAAGGTACAAAAGAGGTTCAGCTCAATACTGTTTCGAGAGGCATACTTGGAAAGCTGTAAATAGCCCTCAGCTGAGGTGGTTTTTATGGAGAACAGGAAAATTGAGGAGATAAAAAAGGAGAGAGAAAAATGGGAGAATTCATGTCTCTCACCCTATGTTGATAGATTTGGAGAGAGAAACGAGATGTTTGAAACCCTTTCTGGCATTAAAGTTAACAGGATTTACGATCCAACAGATACCGCTCACATTGACTATATCAGGGACATAAACTATCCGGGCCAGTATCCCTACACAAGGGGAGTTTATCCAACAATGTATCGTGGAAGGCTCTGGACAATGAGGCAGTTCTCAGGATTTGGAACTGCTGAAGACACAAATGCAAGGTGGAAGCTTTTGCTTAAAGAGGGGCAGACCGGATTAAGCACTGCCTTTGATTTTCCAACACTGATGGGAATAGACAGCGACCATCCATTGGCTGATGGTGAGGTTGGAAAGGTTGGTGTTGCTGTTGACACCCTCAAGGACTTTGAGATTCTGTTTGATGGCATACCCTTGGATAGGGTTTCAACCTCATTCACAATTAATCCCCCTGCTGCGATAATTCTTGCCATGTACGTTGCAATTGGTGACATGCAGGGGGTGCCGAGAGAGCAACTTAGAGGGACGATTCAGAATGACATGCTCAAGGAATTCCACGCCCAGAACACTCTTGTATTGCCACCTGAACCTTCTGTAAAGATCATAACCGACATTTTTGAATGGGGAGTTGAAAATGTTCCCAAATTCAATCTCATCAGCATCTCAGGCTATCACATCAGGGAAGCTGGCTCCACGGCAGTTCAGGAGCTCGCATTCACAATTGCAGATGGAATGGCGTATGTGGAGGCTGCAATTGAGAGGGGAATAGACATCGACAAGCTCGCTCCCCAGCTGAGCTTCTTCTTCAATTCCCACAATAACTTCTTTGAGGAGATAGCAAAGTTCAGAGCTGCGAGGAGAATGTGGGCCAGAATAATGAGAGAGGAGTATGGAGCCAAAGATCCAAGATCATGGTGGCTGAAGTTCCACACTCAAACAGCGGGATGCTCTTTGACAGCTCAGCAGCCCTTGAACAACATTGTCAGAACAACAATTCAGGCCATGGCGGCAGTGCTTGGAGGCACGCAAAGTCTGCACACAAACAGCTTTGATGAGGCATGGGCACTGCCGAGTGAGGAGGCTGTTAGAGTTGCATTGAGAACACAGCAGATAATAGCATTTGAGAGCGGAATTCCCGACACGATAGATCCGTTAGCAGGCTCGTACTATGTTGAGTGGCTGACAGACAAGATGGAGAAGCTTGCATGGAAATACATAGAGCAGATAAGAAAGATGGGGGAGGGAAGCATTTTGAGAGGGGTGCTGAAG
>WAJY01000147.1 GCA_015523645.1 Geoglobus sp.
CCTGAATGGTTGAGCTGGTATTCAAGCTCTCTCTCGGTGTACATGACATTTGTATGAACGACTATCATACCGTTGCTTATTGTTCCAAAGTAGCCGATATTGAACTGAGGGCAGTTTGGGAGGAAAAAGGATATTCTGTCCCCTCTTTCCAAATAGTCTCTGAGCCCATTTGCAAATCTGCAAACGTAATCGTAAAATTCTCTGTAGGTTAGGGTGTTTCCATAATAAATTATCGCATCCTTTTCTTCAAATTCCTTTACAACTCTCGACAGGGCATGGGGCGGTGTCTCCTTTGGCTCCTCAACATCATCGGGCCAGCCTATGTAAGGATACCACTTCTTCCACAACAGCTTACTCATGTTTTTTATTTTTTATTTTACTGGTAAATAACTTTTTCTGTTCATTTACAGAAAATAAAGGAATCTAATGATGTTTCTGTCTAAATAAAGCAGGGTAGATGGTGTTTGCAATTCTCTTCGTAATTAGTTACCGTAATCTGTAAACATCTGTTTAAAATACTTGTGTAACATGTACTAGCACACTTGTTTTTCAACAAATATTGTAAAAATACCGGAAAGCATTGAAAACTCTTGAATTTATCTCTCTTCAGAAAATGTTATTGTGCGGTAAGACTTGATTTTTTCCCTTATCTTTACCCAGGCCCCTTCTGGGGCAAGTATGGCAACAGCAATCAGTATTATGTAGAGCACAACCTCATCATTTATTGGCATCCAGCTTGGTAGGTTTGTGGTAAGCTCCTTGAGCCACCAGTTTTTCATCAGATAGATAAAAAGTCCCCCGAACAAAGGTCCGTAGAGAGTCCCCAGCCCTCCAATGACGGCTGAGAGTATTATCAGGAGCATCAAAGGTATATCGTAGAGATCTGGGCTTACAGTTATTCTGTAATGGACTATTGCAGCACCGCCGATTCCCGCAAAGAAGGAGCTAATAACAAAAGAGAGTATCTTGTATTTCACAACATCTACTCCAACAGCTTCAGCCAGCTCTTCATCATCTCTCACAGCCCTGAATCTCAGCCCGATTTCGCTGTTTAGTATGAGCCACATTGCGACAAAGCAGAACAAGAGAATTGCTAATGCATAGTAATACCTTACCGTTGTATCTGCAGAAAAGCTCCTCTCAAGACCGATTGAAAATCCCTCTTCTCCTCCAAAAACGTCTGAAAAGACAAAAACAGATTTCATGAAAACTAGAGGAAGTATTGCAGTAACTAGGGCAAAGTAATACCCTTTTAGCCTGAGAGTTACAACGCCTATTCCCAATCCAACAAGCCCTGCAACAATTCCTCCTGCAAGTATCGATATTATTGGATGTGGCTGGGGAAGAGAGGCAAGAAAATCTATGGTTCCGCTAAATCTCGATGGGACTTGCAGCAGTGCTGCTGTATATGCTCCTATTCCAACAAATACAGTATGACCGAGATTTACCTGTCCGGTGTATCCAACTATCACGTCCCAGCTTATGACGAGGATTAGAAAAAGCATCGCCAATCCTAGCAGGTAAACAAAAGCCTCAGGCAGAAATAAGGGAACTGCAAGAGCTGTTATTAAAAGCAGAACCGCAGGTAAAATTTTCTTCGCATTTTGAATGCTTATGGCTTCAATCATTCTTCCACCCCGAAAAGTCCTGTCGGTCTAACAACAAGAATTCCGATTATGAAGAGCAGAGCAACAAATTCTGCCCACTGAGCTCCGAGGAAGTTTATTGCAATGGTTATGACATAGCCTATAATGAAAGAGGCTATTATGCTCCCCCTAACACTCCCCAAACCTCCCAGAATGACTATGGCAAATGCAAATATCAGGGATTTCATCGCAACTTCTGGTGTTGCAGCGAATATCTGGCTGTAAAGAATTCCTCCAAGTCCAGCAAGCATGGCAGATATAGCCATGGTTATCTTGAAAATCCTGTCAACGTTTATTCCAACAAGCATTGCACCTTCAAAATTTTGAGAGGCTGCCATGATTGTTTTACCAAGCCTTGTTCTGTTAATAAAGTATTCAAGAATTGCAATAACCGCTATAGCCACAATGAACGCCAGAATCCTTTTGTAGGTTATGGGTGTTTTTCCTATCCTCACAACTCCCCAGATGAGGGTTGGATAGGAGAGACCGTGCTCTCCAAAAAGCAGAAGGAGAATCTGTTCAATGAGAAGTGCAAGAGCAAGTGTTACGATGATAACCATCACTTCATGCTCCTTTATCTTTGAGAGAAGTCCGGTATAGAC
>WAJY01000148.1 GCA_015523645.1 Geoglobus sp.
ATCCCTCTTTTAAAAGATCAAACTCCACATCAGCGCATCCTTCCACCTTTATTCTTCTATCTCCTACAATTATGTATCCTCTGATTGGTTTACCGCTCTCCCTGACTCTGAAACAAATTTTCATGCATTCACCGTTGTAGAGAGGTTTTATTTGACACTCTTTGCATGTCGTGTATTTTTGATTTATCCAAAATAATCGATTTCACATAATGCAGATAAATGGTGGAGTACGAGCTTGAAGGAGATTTGCCACGGAACATCAAGTTGATAGTTCCGGTGCCATACGTAAAAGGAGTTTGGGCGAATAAATATGATTAATCCCGAGTTTCAGGCTTTGCTATTTTTCTTTTATCTATACAATTCCACTGGAGCCAAAAACATAACTGGAGATGTAAAATCATTGAAATCATTGGAAAAGAGGGGTTTGCAGATTGCTGATGGTATGGGGAGTTTTGGAGTGATGTACCAGTAAAATTGCAATCGCAAGTATTAAATACACCCACCTGATTGCTGGCTCTATGGCAAGATTTCCAGAGGCTGAAGCGAGGCTCTTCAACGTCAAGATATGCATGAGGTGCAACGCAAGGAACCCGATAAAGGCGAAGGTCTGCAGGAAGTGCGGCTACAAGGGCCTGAGACCAAAATCAAAGGAGAGGAGAGGCAAGTAATCAATCTCTTTTTTCAATCACATACTGATACATTCCAAGTATGGCATTTCTGAAGAAATATTCCTCCCTTTTTCTGGTCTCTTCATCAAATTTCCTGAAAAGAGAGAAGCTTTCATCAATCTCAGTAAGCCTTTTTCTGGCTGTTTCAAGCACAAGCTCAAAGTTTTCTCCAGATTCAGCGACGGCATCTTCCACAACCTGAACCCATGTTTTCAGCTGTTTTTCAAATCTGGAAATAACCTCTGCGCCATTTCTGCTCATTCCAAAGTGCCCGAAGCATATGCTCTTGTCTCCATACTTTTTCAGCTTCTGTATGGAACTGTTTGCAATTTCGTAAACGAACTTGGGTGGTGTTGCGGGTCTCTGATAGATCAGACCATCAAACTCATGGTAAACCCCAAGCGCCTCTCCGGCAAAGAGATACCCATCAATCACGTAGCTCTGATGATGGACAGCATGGCCGGGAGTGTAGATCACCTCAACTCCCTCAGCAGACTCTGCAAATCTTGTTGGAGCGACAGGGACTATCTCTCCATAGCTTACAGCTATGTCTCCAAGAACCTTTAGACTCCCTTCCCACAGCCTTTCAGGATTCACAAGATGCTTTTTCCCTTTTTCATTCACGATAACCTTAGCATTTTGAAAATGCTTCAGCAGTTCACCAGTACCTCCAGCATGATCTATGTGGATGTGTGTGATGAGGATGTAGTCTATTCTCTCTGCCCCAATCTCTTTCAGCGAGTCAATGAGGTGGTTTATGCTGCTTTTTGGGCCTGGATCAACTAAAAATGTGCTCTCTCCAAAGTAAACCCAGGAGCTTATGAAATTTCTGAATCCGGGCATTCTTTGAGGTAGATCTATAAGGTAAAGGCTGCCCGAGTATTTGTAGATTTCCATAACTCCTTGACAGGATGTGGTCAGAAAAGGTTTGTGATAGTTTGAAATAATGATACAAATTTGCATCAATACAACTATGTAGGTAGAATTGCGAAAAATATATTTAATTATCCTCTAACAAAACTGAATTAAGTGTAAAATCAGGAATACTTATTTTTTCCGTTAACGTCAGTAAGAATTCTAACTTTCTGTGGAGCTGTTTTAGGAAGTCTTTTTTTAAAGCATGCATTGAAAATGACCGAGTGATTTATATTAGACCTAATTGTGTTCCCTCATGGTATTTCAAAGTTCCTGCTACAATTACAATATGTGCAGCTGGATTTAAAATCCCATACCAGATCATCAGATACTTATCTGGTAAAAAAGAGCAGATACTAACAAAAGAAGATATAAAAGAATACTTTACTCTCGCTTTTACTTCAATAGTTCCGATGGTAATAACGGCATTCATTAAAAAAGCTTAGACAACACCAAAATTGGAAGAATACTTTTTAAGATAAAAACAAAAATAACTGAAACTGAAATTGTAAGAGTAAGGAACAGTTAGAAATATAGAAGACGAAATTCAAGTATTAGTTGAAGTTGATGGGGTTGGTTATTGTATGTTCTTTACACTGTTCGAGGACTGCCACAGCTATGGCGAGACAATAGAGAAGAGCTTTAGGGAACATACATAAAGAGACAATTGAGCTATATCTTCAGGTCCTCTAGGAGAAAGAGCTTAAAAAGATACATAAAGCAGAGGTAGTGGAAGTGATTGTTTGAAACTGCCAAGAGTTTTCAGGGGAACAGGTCATCAAAGCTCTTGTTAGAGCTGGTTGGAATGTGGAGAGGCAGAGAGGAAGTCATGTTGTCCTTTTCAAAGAGGGTGTCGGGATTGTTGTGGTGCCACTCTCCAGAGAACTTGAGGGAAGAACGCTGAGAGCGATAATAAAGCAGAGTGGAATGAGTGTCAGAGAGTTTGTGGATTTGCTCTAATCTTCTTACTGGGGATTAACTCATCCTCTCAACTCCCCCCATCCACCCATCAGCAAATTAAATATACCATTGTATACACAGTAACAGATATGGCAACTGAAAAAGGAAGGCTTGTAATCCCGGTCTCCCTCCCTGAAGGTCTGGTTAAGGAACTGGACGAACTTGTTAAGAAAAAGGTATTTTCTTCAAGATCTGAAGCTTTGAGATACGGTGCAAGGCTTGTGGTTCTCCTTGAAAAAGGTGTCCATGCAGAGGCTGAAGATTACGCATACGAAATGATCAAGGAGAGGCTTGAAAGGAGAGTCAGGGATGTATCTGGACACCGATGTTATCCTATCTCAGATAAAAGAAAAGGACTGGCTCAAGGATATCGTGAAAAGGAAACTCGAATCGATAGATGAGGAGTTTGTTACCTCAGCAATTACAATCGTAGAGTGTCAGATTGTTCTCATCAGAGAACTCGGAAGAGATGAGGCGGTAAAAGTCCCTGAAAAGATTGAAGAGCTTGATGTGGAAATTCTTCCCCTGAGCAAGGAGGTTCTTGAAATTTCATCTGACTTGCTTGAGAGGTATCCAAAGCTGAATATCTTTGATTCGATACATCTGGCTCATGCAATTCATGAGAGGGAGAGAATACTCTCAACCGACAGATTGTTTGATGAGGTTGAAGGTATTGTCAGAGTGGATCCACTGAGGTGAAAGGTTGTATTCCAGCTTTCCCACCCATCAACCCCCTGTTAACACCTTAGAACATGCTGAAGTTTCAATATGAGATTAGAGGTCTCATTGTTACGTCTCTCCACAGTAAAAGTTTACCAATTGACAAAACCCAGAAATTTATTTAAATTTTGTAAATGGTGTTTTTGTTAGAGATGACTGGCAACAGACTTTTTGATGGGTGGAGATTCTTTTCGTGTCATACCTCTTAGGAGGGGTATGTGAGGGGTAAAGTTAGGTTGCACAAGGTTGTATCTGAATTACAAAAAGAGGGGTTTCCAGTTAAATATCATTTCGAGATTCTCAGAATGGGTCCGTCTTCACCGAGTGTCGATGTATATTCAAGAAAGCTTGAACATCACAACCTCATAAAAATAAAAGAAATTCCTGTTGGAGAAGGATACAATGACAGAGTTGATTATATCCTAACTGAGGAAGGTCGAAAGGTAGTTAGAAATGAGATCCTTTCAGTATTGGAAAAAGA
>WAJY01000149.1 GCA_015523645.1 Geoglobus sp.
CCTACGGATTCTCCCCAGAAGCCACAGGAATCATGGGAGCTTGGGGGCAGTATGTTGTATTAAAACCGGGTTCAATAGTCTTCAAAATGCCAGAGGATCTTACACCTGAAGAGGGTGTGGTAATCGAGCCCTATCAGGTTGGTTTAAGGTCGGTGGACAGAGCTCTCTCAATGCTTGCCATAGCAGAAAAGGAGGCAAATCCGGATACTGATCTTTTCCTAATACAAGGCTCTGGAACAATTGGTCTGGCTGTTCTCGTTGCGCTAAAAAATGTAGCCCCATATTCAACTGTGATTGTAACAGACATGAAAGAGCACAGGCTCAAAATGGCAAAGGAGTTCGGTGCGGACTATGTTATTAACGTATCTAAAACAACGAAGGAAGAGAGAATAGAGATGATAAAGGACATCGCCACAAGTGTTGACAGACCTGACTATGGAGACAGGTGGGGAGTTGACTGTGCGTTTGACTGCACTGGTACAAATGCTCATGAAGTTATACCCGAGGGAATTGAGGTTTGCAGACCCGGAGCAGTTTACATTGAAGTTGGAGCATTCACCTATAACACCGCAGGCAAGTTCACCATAGATCCTCATGAGATCTGTACAAGAGAGCTGATATTTACCGGAAACTGGGCATACCCAATTTCGACAATTATCAAGGCAGCAACTCAGGTAGCCAGGGGGCTCTTCAAGAAAATACCGTATTACAAGATAATAACCCACAGATGGTCTCTTGAGGAGATTCCGAAGGCTATGGAGCTTGCAGGAAAGTATGAAGGTATAAAGCATATCGTAGATCCCTGGAAGTAGATTGGATTTTTAACCTCCTTAATTCAATTTAAATTTTTATAGAAGTTTTCTGGAAAGCTTTTATGTCTTGGGACTTTTTGTTGAATGAGGGTGATGTCCAGGCAAAAAAAATAGCCATTGAGTTAATGAAGCATGCCATTGAGGCTGTAGATCCTTACAGATGCGTTAAAAACTCCTTGGATTGTGATGAAAAGAACAAAGCTCTGTTGATAAACTCAAAGAGATTTCAGTTTGAGGATTTATATGTAATTTCTATTGGAAAGGCTGCATGTCCGATGGCTAAGGCTGTAGAGGAGATTTTTGGTGACATGATTGAGGCAGGAGTTGCTGTGACAAAAGCAGGATACAAGCTCCCCCTTGGATCAATTGAGGTTATAGAGGCTGGACATCCAATTCCCGATACAAATTCTCTTAAAGCTGCAGAAAGGGGTATGGAAATTGCAGAAATGGTAGGAAAAGATGACATCTTGCTTTTTTTGATCTCCGGTGGTGGTTCAGCACTCTTCACACTCCCTGAAGATGGAATATCACTGAAGGAAAAGATTCTTACAAATGAGTTACTTTTGAAGTCAGGGGCAAAAATTCATGAGATAAATACGGTAAGGAAGCACATTTCAAAGGTTAAGGGAGGTAAGATTGCAAAGCATGCCAAGGGAAAAATTCTGGCTTTGATAATTTCCGATGTTGTGGGAAACGATCTTTCTTCAATAGCCTCAGGACCAACAGCTAAGGATCCTACAACCTTCCAAGACGCTAAGCGAATTTTGGATCTTTATGATATATGGAATGAGATTCCTGAAAGTGTGAGGAGATGCATAGAGGAGGGGCTGGAAGGAAAAAGAGAGGAAACCCTTAAAGATGAGCTACCAAACGTCTACAACTTCATTATAGCAGATAACACGATGGCTTGTGAGGCAGCAATGAGAAAGGGAAGAGAGCTTGGTTACAAGTCACACATACTGACAACAACCCTGGAGGGTGAGGCAAGGGAAGTTGCCCTTTCCATTGGATCTATTGTTGAAGAGGTTTATAAGAGAGAAAGACCTTTTTCAAAACCCTGTGTCCTGATTGCAGGTGGAGAGACAACTGTAACGCTTAAAGGTAACAAAATAGGTAAAGGCGGACCAAATCAGGAATTTGCATTGAGCATCACAAGAAAAATAAAGGGACTGCGGGGTGTAGCGGTATTGACCATGGATACAGATGGAACAGATGGACCAACTGATGCAGCAGGAGGACTTGTGGATTCTTTCACCTATGAAAATCTCAAAGAAAGGGGGTTGAGTGTTGAGGAGTGTTTAAAAACTCACAGCTCATATCACGCATTGAAGAAGGCGAAAGCTTTGCTAACAACAGATGCAACTAGAACAAACGTTAATTCAATTATTATTATTGTTCTTGCAGGGTGACGGTTTAATTCTAAAGAGCCTCTAATCTTGGGATTCTAAATTAAAATAATTATCGGACTTCATCCCATTATTTCTTCATTCTTCTTGCTTTTGAGACGTTTTAAGTCACAATTGAAACTTGGCTTTTTAAACTCTTTTTAAATAGTTTATCGTTTCCATATCTACAAACATAGCTATATCGTTATTGCACTAAAAATCATTAAAAAAGTGGGAGGTGATAGAATGGAGAGTATATACGACACACCGAAAATACTGGGAGCACCAACTAGATACGTTCTGGGACCGAGAGTCATAGAAAAGCTGGACAGATGGATACCACTGCTTGGCGGCAAAAAAGCCTTGCTAATGGGTGGAACAACAGCACTGAAACAGTGTGAGGAGCAGATAAGAGAGGCATTGGCAAGAGCAGGATGTGAGGTGGCAGCATACTCAAATAAGGAAAGATACTGCACAGATGCAGCAACAAACAGACTGGTTGAGGAAGCAAAAGCTGCAGAATGCGATTTTGTCATTGGCGTAGGTGGCGGCTCTGTTATGGACTTGGCTAAGCTTGTTGCACACAAGCTTGGAGTCAGAGTTGCATTGATCAACACAATTGCATCAACAGATGCACCATGCAGTGCACTGTCTGTTGTATACGATGAGAACCATGTTTTTCAGAGGTATGAGTTCTATCCATACAACCCTGCATTGGTTCTGATAGACTCTGAGATAATAGCACAGGCACCAGTTAAATACCTTGTATACGGAATGGGAGACGCCTCTGCCACCAAGTTTGAAGCTGAGGCGGTGTATGCAAGCATGTCAAAGAACTGCCTGATAGATGGAGGTTTGCCATCATACAGCGCCTTAACCCTCGCGAGACTTTGCTGGGAGCAGCTGACAAAGTACGGGGTTGAGGCTGTACTGGCATGTGAAAAGGGAGCCGTTACACCCGCATTGGAGATGATCATAGAGGCAAACACATTGCTTAGCGGTCTTGGATTCGAGTCTGGTGGACTTGCTGCAGCTCATGCAATTCACAACGGGCTTACAGCGGCACCAAATGTAAGCGGTGCACATGGAGAGCTTGTGGCTATAGGCACATTAACCCAGCTTGTAATGGAAAATCAGCCAAGGGAAGTGATTCTTGAGCTGCTGAATTTCTACGATTCTGTGGGCTTGCCCATGACACTTGAAGAGATAAACGTAAGCGAGGATGATCTTGACATAGTGGCTGAAAGCGCCACAGCACCTGGAGAAACGATCCACAACGAGCCGTTCAAGGTTACAAAAGAGCTTGTTCTCAACGCTTTGAAGGCTGCAGATGCAATAGGGCAGAGGTTTAAGGAGAAGGGCACAATTTGATTTTTCAAGTTAATTTTTGGATGAGGTGATAGGGTGGCTGAAGAGAGTGGTTGGGCGCTTGCATCTCCTTTGGGTGGTGCTGGATTCGGAATGGCAACGTTCACTGTAGGCTTCTCATTTACAGGATTGTATCCTGTCAACGATGGCTTTGCGATGTTTCTTCCAATGGTTCTAATGTACGCGGGTTTTGCACAGTTTGTTGCTGGAGTAATCGAATTTGCAAGAGGAAGCCACGGACTTGGATTTACCCACTGCACATACGGTGTTTGGGGAATGGGAACGGCAATAATGTTCTACACGCAATTCATGAAAATTGTACCACCTGCATCACCCCAAGCAATGGCAGTATACTGGATAGGCTGGGCTATAATCACAATAATCTTGACAGGAACAACATGGCCAATATCAAAGATGTTCTCTGGAGCCCTCGCATGGCTTGTGATAGTCTTCTTGCTCTTTGCCGGTAGCACAGTATCTCCAGGCTTGCTACCAATTGCAGCTTGGCTAACAGTCCTTCTTGGACTTTACGTGTGGTACATCGTTGCAGCGTTCTCCATAAACACAGAATTCGGAAGGCAGATACTTCCAGTCAGCTAGCCAAAATTTTATTTAAATTTTTAATTATAATTTTTAATAACATTTTAAAATTTTTTAAGACCCTCTTCAATATACCATAAGCTGGCGATGAAGTCCTCTGCAGGTATTCCCGATGAGTCAAAAAGCGTGTTCTCTCTCTCGCTCTCCCTTCCTTTTTTCTCTCCTCTAACTATCTCAAAAATCGTTCCATAAATATCCTTTTCTGAGATCTGATTTCTCGCATGCATGACGTTCAACTCCCCATACCTTAGAGATTGCTCGATATCATCAACCACAATCTTCGACTCACTCACAATTCTCGGATCTATCTGCTGCTTTCCTTCGGTATCAGCGCCAAGTGTGTTGATGTGCACACCCTTTTTTATCTGATCGTAAAATACTATGGGCTTTCTTGACGGCGTGAGGGCAATGATCACCTCGGCATTCTCAACAGCCTGTCTAATGGAGTAAGCTACCTCAATTGTGTCAACTATACTCTCCATCTTGTCCTTCAAAGCCTCAGCCCTTGATGGGACGACATCATATAACCAAACTTCAACCTCTCCAAGTATCGTTGGGATCAATGGAAGGCTGTAAAAGCACAGCTTTCCAGCGCCAAGCATTGCCACCTTGCTTACTGTTGGAGGAGCAAGATACTTCAAGCCCAGTCCGTTCATAACCGATGTCCTCATGTATGTCAAAGTATCGGTTGGCAGAATGGAAACAAGCTTCATCGAGTTAACATCAAAAAGAAGATTTACCCCGTCAACAACCGTCTCGCTAAGCGTATCAAGACCGCTTATAACCTTGGAGATCAGGTATTTGTCATCATAAGCAATCATGATTCTGACATCCTTGTTCTCCTCGCAATCCTCGTCATGAATTCTCAGGATTTCCTTTTTCTGGTATCTGATACTATCATAATTTAATTTAATATAATTTTCAAAATATATTAAGAGATCATCCAGATGCTCCTTTAGAATGTAAACATTCTTTTGATATGCAGGTAGCTGAATGCACTGAGCATTTCCTATGACCTTTACTCTCAGACTGTCAAGCAAAGGTCTCTCCCTTTCATCCTCATTACCCATGGAGATACTCATCTGAAGATGTTATATCTTTTTTTAGTTGGACATGTAACACCACCGAATTTTTAGCTGATTAAAGCAAAGATAAAAAATCGAAGTGAGGTTAGGATGAGCGTGATTTATCTCCCTTCAGACTGTCTAGGATTATGAAGTTCTCAACGACCTTCCTGATTATCTTCTTCTCTGCATTTCTCAGCCTCTTGAGGTATGCGTTCTTTGAGATTCCGTTTATGGAGGCGAGCTCATCAAGAGAGCACTTTCTTGGCCACTCGTAGTATTTCATGTTGTAAGCCTGTATCAGCGCGTTTCTCTGGAAGGGTGTAAAGCTCTTAAGTGTGTCAAGAAAGTCCTCTATTCCTGAGATGTTTTTGAAGATGTTTGCAAATTTTTCAAAGCATATCTCCCTCACGCTCTTTATCTCTGTATTGGGATCTGCTGAGAGAGCAGATATTAGCTTGTTTTTATCAGGTGTTAAAACAATCCACCTCTCTATTCCGTTCGATACTATAAGCGGTGGTATCAGAACGCTATCTGTGGCTGAGGTTATCTTTAATGCATTTGTCGGTTTTATTGTATATAAAATCTCCAGTTCTAGGTTTGTTTTGCTTATTACATGGATGTCTTTGATTCCAAGTCTTTCAAGCTTATCAACAAGGTTGTATTTTGAAAAATCTCCTGTGATAACCGAGTATAGCTTCTCATAATTTTGCAGAATCTTGGCTATGTAGATGTAAATGCAGTCAACATCCTCATTATAACTAAGGGAGATATTCGGGCAATCTGATTGCGTGAAGGATATTTCCAACAGTCTCAACAGCATCGTTAATATTTTATCATTCATGACTTTATATATACTTTGTGGTACAATGAATGTTTCATGTGAAAGCAGATTTATCAAGCTCAAAATCAAAAGAAAAGCTGGAAGATCGATTTTTTAGCTGTTATTCTTGGCTTTGATTAAACAACATCATAAAAACTTGCAATGTCTCTCACATCTCCACCTGCTCTTCTAAGGGTGGCAAGGCATATAGGACAAAGAGTGATGATTTTCTTGCCCCCAAATTCTCCAACTCTCCTCCTTGCAATTTCATTCGATATCTTTGGAAAAAAAGTCTCAAGGGGTCCGCCACAGCAAAACGTGTTTTTCTTCGAGTTTTTGACCTCCTCATACTCAATGCCAATTCTCTCAAGTATGATGCGCGGACACTCAGACAGATCCAGGTATCTGCTGAGATAGCAAGAATCGTGAATTGAATGCAGAGTATTGCCAAGGCTGAATGAAAGCTTTGGTATGTAGCTCTGCTCCTCGCTCAGAATTTCAAGATAGTGTCTGACTTCAAAATCAAAATTTCCGTATTTGGGGTATAAGACCGATAGCGCATAGGCTGTATGAGGATCGATGGTAACAAGCTTTCTTATGCCTGCTGATTTGAGCTTGCTGGTAACGTAATTGACATGAGCCTCAAACTCATCGTAGCATCCCATATCATACAGCATTATACCGCTGTAAATGTCGCTCTCAGGCTTGTAAAATGCATCTATATTCTTGGAAAGTAGAAGATATATCGATTTTAGTATTTTTTCAGTCTCCTCCTTCTCCTTTTTAGGAGCCCTGAATATTAGAAAATTCAGGAGAGAGGAAGGAAGCTTATTTAAAACTGGAAAAAGACTCTGAAATCTTGATTCATCAAATCTCTCTAAATAGCTAACGATCTTATTTAAATAGGGGGTTAGCTGGTAAAGCAAACCAGTAAAAACCATCCACTCACCATCCCTTTTTGTAATACCATGCCACCAAGTATTGATTGAAGAATCTCTCACTCCAAGGGGATTTCTGGTTTTCAGTATGTTGCCTACCATTAGGTTGATCAGGTATTTCGGTTTTATCATTCCATTCACCTTACCTCATCAGAAATTTCCGTGTCTTCAGTTCTCAGAATGTATCTAAAGTTTCTCACAACCTCTGGTATGTCTATTTCTGCAGGGCAGTATTCAACACAAGCTCCGCAACCAAGGCAGGAGAATATTCCTGCAACACTCTCAATTGTGGTTATTCCATTTTTCAGGGCAAAGATTACTGTGCCTATCCTCCCTCTCGGTGTGTAATTACGCTTTATTACGAAATTTGTAGGACAGGATACCTCACAGAAACCGCAGAAAGAACACTTTAGTGCATCCTTCAATACCCTATCTTTCAGTTTTCCAACCAAATCTACACCTCCTACACTATTTTTCCTGGATTGAGGATGTTTTTTGGATCAAACACTTTCTTAATTCCACGCATTATGTCCAGGGCTTTCTCACTCTTCCTGAAACGCATTTCCATTTCAAGACCCTCTTTTTTAAGCAGTCCTATTCCATGCTCTGCGCTTACAGTCCCCTCAAACTTCAGCGCGATCTTCATAATCTCAAAATAAAATTCCTTTGCCTTCTCAAACTTCTCAGGATCTTCGGTGGGAATGCATATTATCGGATGAATGTTTCCGTCTCCAGCATGCCCTCCTATAAGAATCGCGAAGTCATACTTCTTTGCAACCTCCTTGATAGCCTTCACAACCTTGTGAAGCGTTGAAACAGGAACGGCAATATCTTCAATTAGCACAAATGTTGGGGTTTTTAGTTGTTGAAAGCCAAATTTCATTGACAATGGATAAAAAGCTCTTCTAAGCTCCATTATACCTTTTTCCTCCATTTCCTTTGAATTTTTTGCAAAAATAATATTCTTGCTCCTCTTTTTCAGTATCTCTGCAAGGTTATTCAGAACCCTTTCAGAAGCTTCATTGTTGCACTCCACTCCAATGATAAGCAAGTTTCCTTCCGCATCGGAGTTTATGATCTTTCTTCCAACCTCAACCACATCCTCATCCAGAAACTCCATGATTGCAGGCAAAATCCCGGATCTTTTTATATCAGCCACAGCAGACATGGCATCCTCAATCTTTTCAAAAAAAGCAGCGGCATAGACTATGTTTTCAGGTGCTGGAACTATCTTCAGGAAAGCTTTTGTAACTATACCAAGAGTTCCCTCGCTCCCGACAATCAGTTTGGTCAGGTTGTATCCCTGCCTGCATTTTGTTGTTTTTGAGCCGATGTTGATGATATCGCCTGTTGGCAGAACGACCTCCAAGCCGAGAATCCAGTCAACTATGCTCCCGTACTTTGCCCCCCTCATTCCTCCCGCTCCGGTGTTTATCGCTCCTCCTATTGTTGCTGCCCTGTATGAGCCTGGATCTATTGGAAACATGTATTTGTACTTGCTTAATTCCTCTTCAAGCTCTATGAACCGAACGCCTGGCTGCACAGTTACGTATCCATCAACGATGTTTATTTCCTCAATCTTGTTCATTCTGCCAAAGTTCATGATTACTCCACCATTTGGCATTGATGAGCCACTCAGCTCGGTTGAGCTTCCCTGAGGATAAATTTTGATGTCCTTTTCATAGCACAGCTTTACAATTTTGGCAACTTGCTCGGTGTTTTCAGGATAAACAACAGCAATTCCCTTACCAACCATACCTGCGGCATCCTTTGAATGGAGAGCAATTAAAAGATCGTCAGTACTCACGTTATCTTTACCAACTATCTTCCTGAGTTCATCCACCACCATTATAGTTATTTTGTTTTTAATAATAGTCTCTTTTTTGGTTGACATGTGAACGGTTGTGCAGCTATGGCTGAATTTTTATGATTTTTGAAAATAATGTTAATAGATCGATAAAAATTAGTTAAAACATCATCAATTCTAACATCTCTCAAAATTTACCCGCCAACTATAATTTGTCCTATCACTACCTCATCTTTCTCGGAAAGCCTGTAGTTTTCAAAGTCACTCCAGACAGATTTTTCATTCACAATTATCATCAACCTACCGAATCTCTCCTTTAAGGAATACTTGCTGTCAACAATGTTGATTAGCTCTTCCAGAGTCCCATTTTCAAGTTCAAACTCCTCTCCGGTTTTTCCTGTAACATTTCTTATTCCTGCAAGGTATTTTACCTTAACCTTCATAGCTATCTTTAATCCCTCCATTAAAAATATTTTAATGTTTTTTCTATCATATTAGCCTCAAATTAGATAAACAGGATAGCCTTGCTCAAAGTTCGCTTTTTCCCAAGCTAGATTATCAACCAAGAATTCGGAAATGTCAAGCACCTCTTTTTGTCTGTGCAAATTCAGAAAACACACGGGACAGGCTGTGATTATTTTTCTTGCCCCTGTGTTTCTCAATTCCCCGTATCTTTTACTTGACACTCTCTCTGAAATTTCAGGAAAAATTGACTCAACGGGTCCACCACAGCACACCGAGTTTTTCCCACTATTTACGGGATACTTCACATTTGCAATGCTCCCTAGAATCTCCCTCGGTAAGTTGTATTCCTTTTTTCTGGTAAAAATGCATGGTTCATGGTAAGTTATTGTGTCTTCGCTCTCCCTGAATTCAAGCTCGGAAAGAAAATCCAAGTAGTGAACAACCTCAAAATCAAACTGTATGTATTCTTTGTAGATGCTACCTAGAATGTGGTATGTGTGGGGGTCAATAGCAATTATTCTCCTGATGTTTTTGTCCTTCAGCCATTCTCTCACCTGAGTTGCATATTCCACAAATTCTTGGATGTATCCGAACTCATAAAGCAAGGTGCCAGGATAGGGCTCGTCTCCAAAGTATGAGAACTCTACTCCAGCATTTTTAAGCAGAATTGAAACATTTTTTATGCAAGCATCAAGCCTTTTTTTCAGATCTCTATCAACAAAATACTTTGAAAATCGCACGATTCCAGGAACTTTCTCAGAAATTTTCAGGAATAAAACACCATATCTTCCTGTTTTTTGGAAGAACTCAATAAGACCTTGGGTGTATGCCATGATCTGGTACATATGACCTGTTAACAAAACAGTATCAGAATTCTGATCGAATTTCAGTTCTTTAGACCACTCTGCAATCTCTCTCCTTAAGCCAAGGGGGTTTTTGTACTTCATAATCGTATTGGAGAGAACCTTTGCAGCGGAAACAATCTGAGAGGTTTCAAATATGTTTTCATTCGCTACAATAAGTTGTTTGGCTATATTGCTAACATTTCCAGCATTAACATCTGCAGGGCAGATTTCATGACAAAGAGAACATTCAAGGCATGAGTAAAAGGCATTGCCAACGTTCAGTTCAATTCCATTTGACTTCCTTTTCAGCAATCCTAATAATTCGTTTGCCAGAATAACCCTTCCCCTAGCCCCATAATAAAGAGAGTAGTCTTTTGCTTGGAGAGTTGGGCATACAGCCTCACAGAAACCACATCTAATGCACTTCCCAGCCTCCTCGTCTAGTTTTGACACTATCTCCTTCATGCTCATGGCTCCTTGAGCACTTTTGTTGGATTCAGGATGTTATTCGGATCAAAAATTCTCTTTATCTGTCTCATGATGCTTACAGCTTCCTCAGATTTTCTGAATCTGTATTCTTCTACCAATAAATCTCTCTTTTCCAATCCTATGCCGTGTTCTGCCGAAACGCTGCCACCATGCTCCAATGCCATTCTCCCCATCTCATGGAGCAACTCCATAGCTTTTTTGAGGTTTTGCTCGTCTGAAAGGTCACAGAAAATATCTACATGGATGTTTCCCTCCCCGATATGCCCGAGCATCGGAGCCAGCATTTTATACTCCTCTATCTTGTTTTTTAAGGCTGTTAAAAAGGATGGTAGGTGAGATGGTGGGACAATTATGTCACTGGTGATTGTTGTCTCCGTGCTCTTCTCTCTCATATGCAGTAAAACAGATCCCGCTCCCTTTCTTATCCTGTTGAGCTCCTCAATCATGACAGGATCATCGCTGTGCTGAACATCAACAGGATTTAGCGAATTCACGATATTAAGCACGTTTTCAACAATCCGGTTAACCGACTCATCGGTGCATTCGAGATCTATTATCAGTGCATAGTTTCCAGAATCTGGGGCTTCAAAGTTCTCGATTTTTTTCAGAATGTCTATGTAGCTCTTGTCTATAAATTCAGCTGAAATTGGAGCGAATCTGCCTTTCTTAAGTCTCACAATAGCCTCACCAACCTTGCTTATCTCATCCAGATATATCAGGAATCTCACTATCTTTTCTGGCTTTGGCCATATTTTCAGGTAGGCTTTTGTTATCACTCCAAGCGTCCCCTCGCTTCCGACAATCAGGGATGTCAGATCGTATCCAACCCTGTATTTCAGCGTTTTATTCCCAAATCTAAGTATTTGACCATTTGAGAGCACAACCTCAAGACCCAGAACCCAGTTCTTTACACTGCCATATCTCACACCCGTCAATCCGCTTGAATCGTTGGCAATTACACCACCTACTGTAGCGGCAACCGAGCTAGCAGGATCTGGAGGAAAAAAATAGCCGTAGTTTTCCTTTAAGTGATCATTGAGCTGTCCCAGCCTGACTCCTGCTTCAACCAGAGCGTAGTTGTCTTCCACATTCACCTCCAAGATTCTGTCCATTCTGGACAAACTTAGAACTATTCCATTTGCAAGTGGAACGGGTCCGCCTGTTAGAGAAGTGCCTCCTCCTCTCGGAACCACAGGAACCCTGTTTTCATTGCATACTTTCAGAATTTCTGACACTTCATTGCTATCTCCTGGTAAAACTACAGCTAAAGGTATTTCTCCAGCAAAAAGGGAAGCGTCATATTTGTATGGAAGTTTCTCAGAAGCAGATGTTATTACATGCTCGTCTCCCACAATTCTTCGAAGCTCTTCCACTATATCCTTGCTCAAGATCACCACCTTTTAAATCATACAAATTTTATGCTTAATTCTTTCTTAATCTTGTTATTTACCATAACATTGAGCAATAGAGGTGTAATTGATTCGACCATTCGTGAATTTGAAAGTGAACCTCCATCAAATGCATTCAATCCCAGCTCTTTTGTGAGTTCAATTACTCTGTGTTTAGCATCTTCACTATCGCCACAAACCACAACATCACACGTAAAATTCTCGCTTATGTCCGCAAACCTCCTTGCAGGTATTGTTTGATAGGCTGAAACAACCTTATCATGCCCGAGAATTTTGGCAACCTTTTCAGCTGCCGATCCTTCCGGTGGTGGAGTGAAGATGAAGGACTTGCCAACCTTTTCCATTGGAACAAGAGGGGATATGACAATTTTTTCAGCCAAAAAATCCTTTAGCTTTTCAACAACTCCAAAAGCATGCTCCCAAGGAAGTGTGAGAATAGCTATGTCAGCCTTTTTTGCTGCCTCCTCATTTGCCAGTCCAATTATATTTGACTCATACCCAAAGTTTTCAAGGATTTTGCCATATTCTTCAGCTAACCTTTCAGCCTTTTCCTGCATTCTTGAGCCAACAATGACATTATATCCCAGAATGGAGAGCCTGAGACTAAGACCCTTACCTAGATTGCCTGTTCCACCAATGCATGCAATTCTTTTATCGGCATTTACCATGTGTAACGATTTCTTTTCAAATCCTTTTTATTTTTTGGGGTAGTATATTCACAGTAATCTTTTAATGTTTTCTAAACTCAGGAAACTAGTGGTGATATTTTGCCGTCGTTTAAGGGAGGATACTGGGGAAGGATCGGATGGGTGGATCTGACAACGGGCAAGATATGGACGCAGGAGTTTGATGAATCATTTGCAAAAAAATGGCTTGGAGGTGTGGGTTTAGCTGCAAAGC
The DNA here is from genome assembly GCA_015523645.1 of Geoglobus sp. Taxonomy (GTDB): domain Archaea; phylum Halobacteriota; class Archaeoglobi; order Archaeoglobales; family Archaeoglobaceae; genus Geoglobus. The sequence goes on from WAJY01000149.1 coordinate 12,906, forward strand.
TGATATATGACTGGGTACAGCCACATTTTGATCCTTTGGGTCCAAGAAACTTGCTTGTAGTTGCAACAGGTCCATTTCAGGCTGGTAGCATAGCAAGTGCTGCCAAAGCAGAGGTTTGTGCAAGATCACCATTAACAGGATACTGGGGAGAATCAAATGGTGGTGGGCATAGCGGAGCGAGACTGAAAAGAGCAGGATTTGATGCCTTAGCAATAACCGGAAAGGCTGAGAAGCCTGTTTACATCTACGTCGAGGAGGGCAAGATTGAGATAAGGGATGCTACAAGTTACTGGGGAATGGACACTGTGGAGGCTACAGATGCTATAGCAAAGGATCTAGCTGAAAAGAAGAGGCTGAGCATACTCACAATAGGACAAGCCGGAGAGAATCTTGTAAAATATGCCTGCATTCTTGCTGACAAGCATGGTGCATTTGGAAGAACAGGAATGGGAGCTGTGATGGGTAGCAAAAACCTCAAAGCCATGGTTTTCAATGCAACGATGTCACCACCTGTTGCAGAACCTGACAAGCTGAAGGAGGTTTACGGCGAGATCTTGAAGAAGATCAATGAATCCCCATTTACGAAGCTTAATCGAGAGCATGGACAGGCTGCTGCAGTTGTGCCGAGAGAGGAGAATGGACTCTTGCCGATGAAAAACTGGATGCAGGATAGATGGCCCGATGGAGCGGAGAAGATAGGGACACCGAGATTCACTGAGGAGCTAAAAATCAAGCCCTGGGCATGCGAATTCTGCGTTATGGGATGCCACAGAAGAATAACCAATCCGGATTACTTCCCTGCAGATACCGGGGGTCCTGAATACGAAACATTAGCCATGATTGGATCGAATCTGCTTGTTGATGATTTGAAGGCGGTTGTGCAGGCTAATGAGCTGTGTAACAGACTGGGAATAGATACGATAGAGGTTGGAGCAGTCCTAGCATGGGCTTTTGAGTCTTATGAAAGAGGAGTGATTTCTGCGGATGATACAGGCGGTATAAAGCTGGAATGGGGTAGTGGAGAGGCACTGGTGAGAATGATTGAGAAAATTGGAAAGAGGGAAGACATTGGTGACGTGCTTGCTGAAGGATTGAGAGGAGCTGTTGACAAGTATCCAAAAACCGCTCCTTGGGCTGTTGAAGTTATGGGTGCAGGAGTAGCAGCACACGATCCCAGAGCCTTCTTCGGTCAGACGGTGACAACAATAGCATCTACAAGAGGATCCTGCCATCTCCATGGATTTGCTGAAGCCCTTGAACTTGGTTTCGGGCTACCTGAATTAGGTCCTCCAGTTGACAAACCAGTAGATAGATTTGAGTGGCTCAATAAGGGCAAGATTGGGGCGATATACCAAGATATCCAGCAAATTTGGAACAGCTACGTGTGGTGTTTCTTCTACTTCTTCTGCGGTGTTGATTTAAGCGATCAGATAGCATTGCTTAATGCATTGACAGGATGGGACATGAAACCACAGGATCTGAGAAAAATTGGAGAGAGAATTGTCAATACCCAGCATGCATTCAACCTCAAAATGGGACTTGTTCCAGAAAAAGAATTTAGAATGCCCGAGAGACTTGCAACACCCCACAGAGAAGGAGGTGCAGCTAATAGAGTTCCACCTTGGCAGTACATTCTTAGGGATTACTATGAGGAGAGAAAGTGGATTAACGGCATACCAACTGTCGAGAAACTCAAAGAATTGGAGCTGAACGATGTTGCTGAGGATTTGATGGAAAGGGGAATTATTGTATAATTTTTTATTAAATTTTTAAAATTTTATTGACATATTTCAATAATAGCAACCTGAATTGGACTTGAAGAAGAAATGTTAAGTTGGATTTCAAGTAGATTTGAGATGATGAAAGTTTTGCTGTTCCTTTCTCAGGGATTTGAAGAGGTTGAAGCAGCGGCATTCACAGATGTTTTTGGGTGGACAAGGAGCATTAATGGTGTAAAGCCTGTTGAGGTTGTTGTTGCGGGATTGCATAGAGAAATTAAGGCGGCTCATAGCCTTATAGTAAAACCACATTACCTTCTTGAAGAGCTGAACTTGAGTGAGTTCTCCGCTTTAGCTTTCCCAGGAGGTTACCATGACAGGGGCTTTACCGAAGCCTACTCGAATGAGGTAATTGAAGCTATTAAAACAATCTACAGTAATGGGGGCATAATAGCAACAGTATGCGTGGCTGCAAAACCTGTTGCTAAAGCTGGATTGCTTACAGGAAAGGAGGCAACAACGTATCCTTTGGATGATGGCATACATGTAAGGTTCCTCGAGGAACATGGAGTAAAGGTAGTAAAAAGGGATGTTGTTGTTAGTGACAGGATAATAACAAGTACAAGCCCAGCAACAGCTTTTAAGGTTGCCTTCAAGCTTCTGGAAATGCTGAATGGCAAAGAAGATGTGGAAAAGGTAAAGAAGGCGATGATGTTCTTCTAAGCCTTTAACTCATCGAACCTCTCATTAAGCACGTTTTCATAGAAGAATTTTGAGGCAAAATAAATGCTATGCGTTGTTGATCTACTTTTGTTTTGAGTAGGAAAGCAAAAACTCTCTTGGTGTTTTACCAGATTTTAGAAATCTTTTCACAACAGAAATGTAAGCTTTTCTTGTTTGGTAAGAATACTTTCTCAGTTTTATCTCTTCTATGAGCTTTCATATTAACTTGTACCGCTCTTGTGACGTAAGCTTTTTAATATTTAAAGCCATAGAGAATAGTATGAGATTCAACTTTATAAAAGTTCGCTTTAGCTCCAATTTGAAAAGTTATTTGAATAAAAAATTTCATGAAATAAACGTTTTCTTGTATTACGATCGGGACTGTCAAAATAACACCTCCGCATTATAAATGGCAACGAAACTCTCCAACCAGCTCTGCACAGAATCAAAGGAACTGTAAAACGGAAATCTGTTAAAGAATTTCTTCGTTCTTCCTTTTAGTAAAGAAAAGAATCCCTCTACAGCATGACTCTCACCAAAGGTTTCATGCCTATACTTCAACCCCATTCTTTTCAGAGCCCAGAGATACCAGAAACATTTGTCTACAGCAA
>WAJY01000150.1 GCA_015523645.1 Geoglobus sp.
CAAGTGGTGGCCACCTCTTTCCGGCTCCTATTTCAATGGCGAACTCTATGATGTCTATTATGTCCCTGTCGTTTATTCCTGGAAGCCATACTGGGGCTAGAAGCAGATCTATTTTGCTTTCGGCTATGTATCTGGCTAAATTCTTCAGTCTCTCTGTTGGATACTTCATGCCGTAAATCCTCTCTGCCTTTTTATGATCAAGTGTGCTCATGCTAAGATTGATTCTATCCAGCTTTCCTTCAAGTTCATCAATAATTTCCTCTCTCAAAAAAACTCCGTTTGTCTGAACAGAGACAACATCAGTCTCCTTTATTTTTTTTAGAGCAGAGATAAGCTCTACCATATAGGGATAAAGGAAGGGTTCAGCCTGCCCATCAATGTGCGCTTCCACACCTTTCCCCTTGAATTCCGCAATTTTTCTGTATTCTTCAATCAAATAGTCTGGCTCCACTATGAAGTCATTTGCCTTCGTTCTGCTTTTTATCCCCTCATCCACGCTGCAAAAAATGCAGTTGAGATTGCAACCTGTTATGGGTCTGATCTGGATGAGATTTGTTCCTCTGTCAATAAGTCCGAAAGCTGGATGACCGATGAGGGGAATCTGGCTCTCCCTTGTTACATATATCAGATTCCTCTTTGTTGTGTGATGAATAACCCTCTTCTCCTCGGAAAACTGAATTATCTCCTCCTTTGAATACTTCTTTGAAAGTCTTTTGTAGGTGTCTTTTTCTATCCTCACCTCTATTATTCCCCTGATAAGGAAGATTATTTCTTTTTCAGTTTCGTATTCAGCGATCATATTCTAGATTTCTTCAAAACATCGTTTCCCTTTTCTGTTAGAGAATACCTCTCTTTCTCAACCCTAATATAATCGTTTTTTGTCATCTCATCAAGTATTCTTTCAAGCATTTTTGCCGGCAGTCTTGTTCTTTTTCTTAGCTCTCCAATCTCATTTTTCCCCTCATCAATTAGCTGAAGCACCTTGAGCATGTTACCAGAGAGCATAGAAGATCTTGTACACTAGTTTTATTAAACAGTTGCGTAGGTTTTTAATATTTGTTGCATCCCCTTTCAACGTGGCAGGTTTGGCAGCAGGTCTGAGTTTTTTCTCAACACTGAATCTGGGTGGTGATTTTGAAGAAATTACCAAGAATCTTTATCTCATGCCATTGATAGGAGCAATAATTGGGCTGATTATAGGAATACCAGCCTATATTCTTTCATTTGCAGGACTGGGATTTCTTGTCTTTCTTTTCTATGTTGCAGTTGAAGGTATAAATCACATTGATGGGCTTGCAGACTTTTTCGATGCTGTTTTTGCTCCACAACAAAAAAAGATCTCTGCTTTGAAGGATTTAAACATTGGAAGTGGTGGAAGTTTGGCTGTTGCAAGCTATTCGATCTTTCTCGTAATTTTCTTTGGTAAGATTTCCTACAATGAGATTTTACCTGCTGTTGTTCTCTCTCAGACACTCGCAAAGCAGGCTATGCTTCTGCTAGTTCTAAGAATGGATCCGCTCTGGGATGGAATGGCTTCTGAGTTTGGGAAGAATAAGAGTAGAAGAGATTACTTTTCTATTCTAATTTCACTTGCTATAGGCTCTCCCTTTATATTATTCTGGGGAGAGAAGGTTGTGGTGTCTTTCCTTGTCTTTCTTATCATCACATTCTTTTTTGAGAGATATGTCAGAGTGAGGTTTGGTGGAATGAGCGGTGACATGCTCGGAGCCTTAAACTGCATAACGTTTTCAAGCATCTTGGGTGTTTGGGCATGCTGGCAGTTGTGATGTGTGGAGGGAAGGGTAGAAGAATTGGAAATCTGGAAAAACCTATGCTCAGAGTGAAGGGAAAGATTTTGATAGAGTATGCGATTCAGGAGTTGGAGATTGCATGTCTTGATGCCATATTTGTTACATCAAAGCACACTCCAAAAACATATGAGTTTCTGAAAGAGAGAGGATATGAGGTTTTCATGGCAATGGGAGAGGGATACATGAAAGATTTGAGATATGCTGTGGAGGAATATGGTTTAATCGAGCCGATACTAACCATAAACTCGGATTTATACTTTAGGAGAGAAGGTATCCTTCTCGGCATAATTGACTTTTACTTTAAAACGGATTCTCCTGCTCTTTGCTGTATTTACAGAGGTGGGAGAGCTGTGGGAATAAATGTTTTTGATCCATTCCATGAATTGCAGAGAGAGGAAAACTTCATAATTGATGAGGATGATGTTGTGAATATTGACACCTTCCAAGATTTGAGGAGAGCCAGATATGGAGAATTATGAAAATAAGAGAAAAATTATGGTTAAGAGACTTAAGGATGAGCTGAGTATATCGGAAAGTGTAGAAAAAGCGATGCTTGAAGTCCCAAGACACCTGTTTGTTCCCGAGCATTATGTGAGCGAGGCTTACAACGATTATCCCCTACCCATAGGCTATGGACAGACAATTAGCGCCCCCCACATGGTTGCAATAATGTGCCAACTTCTTGAGCTAAAGGAGGGAGAGAAGGTGCTTGAGGTTGGAACAGGATCTGGATACCATGCAGCAGTTGTCTCCAGAATTGTGGGGGATAGAGGCTTGGTGGTAACCATTGAGAGAATTCCTGAGCTTGCTGAAAAGGCAATGGAGCTGTATGAAAGGCTCGGGTACAGGAACATTAAAGTCATAATTGGTGATGGAAGTGTGGGTTATGAGGAGCTTGCTCCCTATGATAAGATATATGTTACAGCAAGTGCTCCAAGAATTCCGGAGAAGCTGGTATCACAGCTGAAAAAAGGAGGAAAGCTGATAGTTCCTGTTGGAGATTTTGTTCAGTATCTCTATCTTGTTGAAAAGGATCATCATGGCAGAATAGAGAAGAAAAACTGGGGTGCAGTTAGGTTTGTTCCGCTTGTCGGTAAAAACGGCTTTGAGGAGTGATAGCTTAAGCCTTTATAATTTTCTTGTGAAGCTGGCTGATCAGCTTGTTCATCATCTTTGCTATCTCGCTCGATCTAATAAAAACTGCAAGGTCATAGGACTTCCTGCTTTTTGCCCCCTCTTCAGCTGGCAGTAGCAGAACCTCCTTTTCATCTTTTATGTAGAGTCTGCAGGTTGGGGTATCCTTTATGTGGTAGCATTCCACAAGCTCAGTAAGGACTTTTATTATGTTGTTTGGTATCTCTGTAAAATTTGATATTATCTGGACTCTCGTTCCCTTGCTCTTTGCAAAGTAAAGCTCGCTCTTCAACTCATATATTATCCTGAGAATTTCATTTTTTGTTGCGAGAATTGTGACGAAGTTTTCTGCATCCACTATCGTTTTTTTGAGCGTGCTTATAACAGCATCTCTCCCATTTATCTCAACAGAGATCTCACCGAATGATTTTGGTGTTAGATTTTCGAATTCAGATCTGTAGAGCTTATTTGATAACTCTATGAGGCTTTCCTGTATTTTTAGAGCTTTATAGAACTCTCTCTCTTTCTCTCTAGCCAGAATCAGTCCTGCAACTTCAGGAGGAGAAGCGTAGAAGTGAATTGGCTTCTGATTTGAGGAATACACAACTCCTTTTCTGTAGAGTTTTTTCAGCACCTTGTGTGCCCACTGCCTTGTAATTCCAAGGGCATTTGCAACATCAGAAATTGTTGAACCTGAATTGTTGAGTATGAATGTGTAGGTTCTTACTTCAATGTCTGACAAGCCTAGAGATCTGAGATTATCCTCAACCTCCTTCAGCATCTCATCTCTCTTTATTGCCTCATTCATCTCCAAAACCCTTCCAGTATCCAATATGCTCTCAGCTTCCTCAACTCCTCATCTGCTATGGCTTTCGCCTCATTTGTGATAAACCACATGTCTTTTAATTCAAGCATCTTCTTCACGATCTCCTCTTCCCTGAGGTTATAGGCTTCGGCAGCCTGCCTTACACCGACATCAGTTACCCTGAAAAGGGAGTCAGCATCTGAAACAACTGCCTGATTTATATTTAGGAATCTCTTTCTGTCATCTGTACCTTCATGATTCCTTACAATCCACACTATCTCTTCAACCTTGTAATCGTATCCAACTCCATTCAGTATTTTCCTTGCAAGTTCAGCTCCCTTTACCAGATGCCCCTCCTTTATGTCTTCCGAGAATGGAGGTATGTTTGGCATCGTTGTCAGGATCTCCAGATTCTCTATATCTGAGTAAAAGTAATATCCTATGTCATGCAGGATAACTGCCGGCAATACAACCTTTGGATCAGCCCCAACCTCAGCACACAGTCTCCTAGCAAAATCCAAGGAAATCTGGGTGTGGATCCAGTCAAACCACCTCCCATTTTTGAGGTATTCAGTTGCAGCATTGAGCAGCTTCTCAGACACTCCATCAGCCTGATTCATGAAAGCCTCCTCCCGCTGGTAATTGTTTTGATAAGCAATGTCATGGGATCTGCCAGAATTTCCTCCTTTTTTATCTCTTCTTTTTTGCTCCAAATGGTCTCGGGGCGACATTGGAGAATGAATATGTTTTCTGGATAATCAAGATCTTTATCTATTGCCCACTCTATATCCATCGCATGTTTGTAATGCTTCTCTATCTTTTTTCCTAGCTCAGCAAGTTTCAATATCTCCTTGTCGTCCAGAGAGGGAACATCTCTCAGACTTTCAGGAAGGTCTTCATGAACGATTCTTCCATCCTTGTAGGTGCACCACCTGAGCTTCGATGAAATCTCCCTGCCTTCTATGTCAAAGGTAACCTTGTTAACAACAAACCTGTCTGGTGTTACCTCCCCAGCAACAATAGCTTCCCCAAGCCCCCAGCTAGACTCTATGACTATGGCATCTCTCCTTCCTGTTGTTGGCTCTATTGTGAACATAACCCCACTGCTCCTCGAATTAACCATCTTCTGCACAACAACAGCAATGCTGACTTCATAGTGATCAAAACCCTTCGTTGCTCTGTAAGCAATTGCCCTTGGAGAGTAAAGGCTGCTCCAGCATTTAACAACATGCTTTAGAA
>WAJY01000151.1 GCA_015523645.1 Geoglobus sp.
GTTAGGGAGGCTGTTGAGTATGGATGCAGTGAGGTTACAATTCAAGGCGGTTTGTTTCCTGAGGCAAGCCTTGAGGATTATCTGAGGATATTAAAGGCTGTCAGAGATGTGTCAAAAGAAATACACATCCATGCATTCTCTCCCATGGAGATATATCACGTATCAAGGAATGAGGGGATGGATGTTGAAGATGTTTTGAAAGAGATGAAAAAGCATGGACTGGACTCCATGCCAGGAACAGCTGCCGAAATACTTGTTGATGAGGTTAGGAAGATCATATGTCCGGAGAAAATAAACACAGAGGAGTGGATAGAGGTTATCATGATAGCCCATAGCCTCAAGATTCCAACAACAGCAACGATGATGTACGGTCACATTGAGAGGTGGGAGGACAGGCTTGAGCATTTAAGAATAATTAAGAGCATACAGGAAGAGACTAGTGGATTTACAGAATTTATCCCACTTCCATTTATGGACAAGAACAACAGGCTGGGTATGATTGCGAGCTCACCCTCAGGATTCGATGATCTTCTGCTGATTGCAATTGCCAGAATTGTGCTATATCCTGAAATTGAGAACATTCAGGCTTCTTGGGTGAAAATGGGGAGAAAACTCGTTCAGGCAAGCCTTTATACAGGAGCCAATGACGTTGGTGGAACGCTGATGGAAGAAAACATATCAAAGCTTGCCGGAGCCACAAGCGGAGAGTTCATGAGAGTTGAGGAGATGCTTGAGATGATATCAAGAGCTAATAGAATTCCTGCAGAAAGGGATACGCTTTACAACATACTGAGGGTTTATGAAGGTTAAAGCCAAAAGTTATGCTGCAGGAACAGTTGTGAATGCTCTAGCCACATTTAAAGGTGTGGCTTTCGGAATCGCCCTGAAAACTGAGATGAAATTCTCTGAGAGTAATGAGAGGGGATTTTACATTTCAGATGGAGAGAGAATTGAGAGGAGCACTGTAGCAGAGAAGCTGATGAGAGATTCTGGGTTTGAGGGCGGAATTTTTGAGGTTGAATCAGAAATTCCTAGGAAAAGCGGTTTGGGGAGCAGCAGCGCCTTCATGAACTGCTTAATCCTGTGTGCCTTCAAAGCAACAGGTAAAGAGCTCAAAGCCGAAAGAATCTTGAGATTGAATGCCAGAATGAGCTTAGAGACCGGAATGAGCTACACTGGAGCATTTGATGATGCTTCCGCATCTTTGCTAGGTGGTTTTGTATTCTCAGACAACCTGAAAATGAAACTTTACAAGAGGGTTGAGGTCGATGGGAAGGTTGTCATATTGCTACCAAGCTGGGAGAGAGGAGAGGTCGATCTTGAAAGAATTAGAAGGGGCGTTTATGACATTGACAGAGCTTTTCTGCTCGCTATGGAGGGGAGGTTTAAAGAGGCGATGCTATTAAATTCTATGCACTACTGCACAAAGCTCGGAGTCCCCTTAGAACCAGTATTTGCCATTCAGAGCTACAACGTCTCAGCAGGGCTTTCAGGAAACGGTCCAAGCTATGTTGCCTTTGGAGAAGACGTAGATGAAGTCAAGGACGTTTGGAAGGATTTTGGAGAAGTGATGGTTAAAGAGATTGTAAATAAGCCTTCAGATGAAGTGCGCATCACCGAATCTCTATTTCTACAGGATTAGGGCAAATTGAAGAGATGCATGAAGTTAAAAGATCTTCATTTGCAAGGTAGAAAGGGATCTTTTCCAGCTTTATCTATAATTTGCTTGAAATAACTCTCTACAAAATGAGCGTTGTTTTAAAACATCTAAAAAATGCCTGTAATGATTTTTGCCATTCTTAGCAAGTTGAGATTTGGTCTTTAAACCTTGCTTTCTTGAGAGTTGCTCTGAATTCTGTAAAAATGAAGCAGGATCTTTCACAAAAGCCTCAATTAAAGCTAATTCATGGCTCAATTCTTTGTTGTATTGGAAAAAGCTTTTCCATATCTTAATAGCTTGTTGTCTGTAGGCAGCTAAAGTCATCTATTTGTCTCTAGCACCTTTACTCATATCTCAAAGCCTCTATTGGCTCAAGGTTGCTTGCCTTCCATGCTGGATAAAGACCGCTTAACACAGAGGTGATTATGCCAAAGAAAAATCCGCCGAAGATGTAGAAGAGAGTTGTTATGCTGAATATTGAAACAGCCCTTCCAATAATCAGCTTTGTTATGAGATATCCGCCAGCAATGCTTAGCAAAGATCCTACAATGCTTCCTCCAACACCTAGCATAAGTGCTTCAAGCAGGAAAATCTTAAGTATCGTAGTTTTCTGAGCGCCAATAGCTCTCATAACTCCAATCTCCTTTGTTCGCTCAATTGTTGACATGAGCATTATGTTCAAAATACTAACCCCGGCAACAAGCAAGGAGATTCCTGCAATTGCCATCAAGAAAAGATTTACCTGGTTGAATGCCTTGTTTATTCTGTCAAGTATTCTCTTCATCTCGATCACGTCAACCTTCTCCTTCTTAAGATTAACAGTCTTCTCTATGAAGTCCTTGAAAGGCTCAATCTCATCTAAGTTTTTCAACTTCACAATTACCATTGTGTAATTAGACTTGTGAGCCTTTTCAGAGATAATCAATGCACTGTTTGGTGTGATGTCAAATCTTGCACCTTCTTTCTTTAAAATAGCCGAAATCCTGTAGATGTGATTGTCAACTGAAATTTTGCTCCCAACCTTAACTCCCAATGCGTCTGCAAGAACATTTCCTATCACGCACCTCCCAGCCTTCAAGCTGATTGTTCCGTTTTCTGCTTCAAAAAGTGTCATAACTGCTCTTTCATCCATTCCGTAAACTGTGGCAATTCTTTTCTTATCCCTGAATCTAATCTCTTCCGAAGAGGTTTTAACGGGGATGACCTGTGAAGAATATGGAGATTTTTTAACTATCTCTATTGTCTTCTCATCTATAATCTTATAACCTTCTTTGAAGTTTGGCAGGATTATGACTTCGTTTGCAATGTCCCCGAAGCTCTCCAGAACTATGTGCTTGAGGTTTTCTCCAAAGATGCCAATGGAGGTTATGGCTGTAACTCCGATTATTATCCCAACAATTGCCAATGCGCTCCTCACCTTGGTTCTACCTAGATTCCTAATGGCTAACTGAAGATACATCTACAATCCTCCCATCCCTCAATCTGACAACTCTATCTGCAAATTCCTTTAAAGACTCATTGTGGGTAACCAGAATTATCGTAACTCCTCTCCTGTTTAAATTCCTCAAGATTTCCATTATTTGTAAGCCAGAATTTGTATCCAAGTTGCCTGTGGGCTCATCACACAGCAGTATCTCCGGATCATTTGCCATAGCCCTTGCAATTGCAACCCTCTGCTGCTGCCCTCCAGAAATTTCAAATGGCTTTCTGTCTGCAACCTCTTCAATTCCAACAAGCTTCAGCAGTTTTTCAGCTTTTTTTCTCCTCTCCTCAGAATTTCTTCGTGAAAATATCATTGGCAGCTCCACATTCTCCAATGTTGTAAGAGTGGATATGAGATTGTACTGCTGAAAAACAAATCCAATTGTATCCCTTCTCAGATCCGTTAGCTCTGAATCACTCAACCCAGAGATCGGATTTCCTTTTATGTATATCTCACCCTTCGTGGGTTTGTCAAGACAGCCTATTAGATTGAGCATTGTGGATTTTCCACTCCCAGAGGGTCCCATTATTGCTAAAAATTCACCCCTTCTCACTTCCAGATTTATCTCATCCAAAGCTCTGACTTCATAGTACTTTGTTCTGTAAACCTTGCTCACATTCTCAAAAACAACAACCTTCATCTTCTCCTTACAGCAATTAAAGCCAAAGCGAGCATAACAACTGCAATTACCGCCGATACTGCCAGTAACCAGACGTTTCCTCCACGCTCCCTCAATCTTGGTTTTTCCCCCTTAACGCTTTCTGAAATCTCAAAAACATCTCCTGCAAGATTCTTCCATGAAACTCGAACTACACCGCTTGTTTTATTTGTTTTGATAGAGAAAACCTCGTAATCTTCTGGAAGTATCGATCCAACAAAGTATTTCTTGTTGTTGAACGTTACGACAACATTCTTAACCTCGGTCGTACCCAAATTGCACACCTCTCCGGAAAGAACGTTTTTATCCAATTCGTAGCTGCACAGCTGTACAACCTCCTCATTCAGGATTTTTAAAGGAAGGGTTTCTGTTTTCGTATGTTCAACTCCCATCTCATCCTTGTATTTGATCTCAAGATTGAGTCTGTCCTTAGCTGTGACATAGAATGAGAAGGTTTCAAACTCTCCAGCCTTCAGCACAGGCTTATTTTCCACCTCGTCTCCAATTCTGAGGGAGATGTCAAAGATGTCATGATTTCTCGGATTGAAGAGCCCGACTTTTATTTCAATAGCCTCATCTTTGTAAGCGTTACTCTGATACGTAACGTTGTAGAGTATGTCTCTCTTTTCCACCCAGGATACATTAACCTCTCTTACAACCTCATGCCTGTTGTCTCCATTTTTAAAAAGAATTCTGAATGCTATCCTCTCCTTCTTTTCCGGAGCATAGATGAACTCGAATTTTTTGCCATAAGCAACTGAAGGCGTCGCGCTGAACAATGGAATCACTGTAACATTTGTTTCCCAATTAACACTCACCTTCAAAACGTTCTTCTCACCAAGATAGATTTCCTTGTTCTCGAGCTTCAGCTGTGGAAAGTCCCGAATGATATTAAAAGGTATGAAGTATTTTACCGTGTCATTTTTTGTTTTTATTCTAACCTCAACCAAATACTTTCCAGCTTTCTCAGCCTTGAATGTAAACGGGAGTTTATACGTGCTTTTTGCAGGTATCGTGCCAACATCGCTTATGAGCCTCGGATTGACGTTGTTTGAATAAAACACTATGCTCCTGATTGTTTCAGGATGCGAATTGGGATTCTCTATCACAAGATAACAATCAACCACATCTCCTGGGAGTATCTTGGCAATCGTTTTTTCATAGGTAACTGCTATCTGGGCTGAGACTGGTTGAAGAAGGAAGAGTATAATTAAAATAAAAAACAATTTTTTCATGAAAGAGCAATATTGGTTTTTGTTTATAACACTTTCGTCCTTTCTCCAAATCAACCAGCTTGAATACAAATTCAACATGATTTTCCGGGCAAGTCACTCTTTTTCAAAGATTGAATGGTTTGTTGCACTTTCTCCTCAATTCTGCCCAAGCATGACAACCAAAACACATCAAACCAAAAATTCATTCCTTTTCTATGCTTTCCATTTGAAGAAAGGATGGATCAGCTTCCACAATTTATTCCTGCAAGATAATCTCTACTCCATAAATGCAGAAAGAAAAGTGATTCCTTGATTCTGGGCAGTAATTTAAAGATGGGGCTAATCTCAGAAAGGGTTATATAAAAGCTGGGATAGAAATTTAACGGTGCTAACATGAAATCCCCGTGCGAGATCATGGCATCCAAGATAATACCTGCAATCAGAGGAGAGATTGCAAGAGAGCTTGTAGCTAGGGGACATGCTAAAAAGGAGGTTGCACAAATACTGGGAATTACAGTTGCCGCGGTCAGCCAGTACACCCATAGAAAGAGGGGTGTGAGCAACAGTGAGATACTGAAGAAAAAGGTTAAGGAGATAGTAGATGAGATCGAGGAAAAGAAGCTCAGCTCAGAAGATCTAACAATAAAGCTTTGTGAACTCTGTTCATACGTGAGAAGTGGAGCTAATGATTAGCAGGTTCAAGCTCAGAGTCTCTTCACTCCTCACACCAGTAACAAGATTGCTCAGTTCCCTTGGGATCAAACCAAATCACATCTCAGGAATCGCTCTCTTCTCAGGATTCTTTTCTGCCTTCTTAATTCTCTCCGGAGACATTCTTCTTGCCTCTCTCTTTCTTCTCCTCAGCGGTTTTTTTGATGCCGTTGATGGGGCTCTTGCAAGAAATGAGGGCTTGAAAAGCGAGTTTGGTGGGTTTCTAGATTCAGTATTGGACAGGTATGTTGACATAGCCATAATAATCTCTGCTGGAATTTATTCCAAGCAAATCTTACTGGCATCGATTGCAATGGCTGGGGCTTTGCTTGTTAGCTACACCAGGGCAAGAGCAGAAAATGTAATTGAGAAGTGTGACGTTGGTATTGCCGAAAGGGGAGAGAGGATGCTCATAATCCTGATAGGCTTGCTAACCAGCCATATATACGAGGCACTTATTGTAATAGCCATTCTGTCCCACCTCACAGCTTTGCACAGAATAGCATACACCTACTTTCAAAGCAAGTAGTAAATCTCTATCCCAAAGACGATGAGCAAAGATCCAATTGCAATACTCCTCGTAATTCTCTCCAGCCTTCTAAAAATTATGGCGGTAAAGAATAGTGTAAAAAGCGGATAAAGGCTTAGAAAAGGCTCAACGACACTTACAGGATAGCTAACAAGAGCCCTGTATCTGAGATAGTGCCCAATCCCGGCAAAAACTCCTGCTGGGACAAAGTATCTTACTCCACCTTTCCTCTCATACTTGAAAAAGAGTGGAAACAAAAGAGTAGAGGTTGCATAGCCAATTGCACTACCGAATACAGGGTCTGGATTTAACCGCATTCCAAGCCTCACAACTCCTGATGATGATGCTGTAACTATGGCTGTAAACAGGGCAAGCAAAACTCCCTTTATATCACCAGCCCCCTTAGGTGAGGAGATTAGATATATGCCGAGAAAAACCAGAATTGCCATGGTTATCACCTTCAGGCTCATCTCCTCTCCTATTAACAACCCCACAAAAACTGCAAAGAACATCCTGGTTGCAGATATGCTCCCTGCTGAGTTAGCACCTATTCTGCTTATGGCATTGTAAAAAGCCGTTCTTGCAAGAAGGAAGTGCATAATTCCTGAAAGCATCATCAAAGCCAAGAAATGGGGATTGAAGACGATCCTGTTATACGAGAGAGCTGAGAAAATTAGAGTGGCTGTGATCAGGCTCATAAAGGCTCCAAAGTTTGCATCGGCATGCTGGACGCCCATCCTTATGAAAATTTGATGGAGGCTGAAGAAGATCGAGATGAGTAACAGCTCTATCATTCTTTTATCGCAGTTATGAGCTTAACATTTGCAACTCCCTTTGTTGAGGAGATGCGATCCACAAGCTTTCTTATGATCTGCATGTCACCCCTTACAAGTATCATCTCAAGGCACATCTCCTTGTCGAGGTGAACGTGCATTGATGTCGTTATGACATTGTAGAATTCGTGCTGCAAGCCTGTAATAGCATCACTCACGCCCTTAAAGCTGTGGGAATAGAGAACATTAACAACTCCAACAACCTCTCCTTCCTCCTTCTCCATCCACTTGTACTCGAGAATGTAATTCCTTATCGCATCCCTTATTGCCTCACTCCTTGATGAATAACCTCTGTTGAGAATTATGGAGTCAAACTCCTCGAGAAGACTTTTTGGAAGGCTGACACCAATTCTTGTAACATGTTCTTCCATAAAAAAACTGATATAAGGTCAATATAAAAATCTAACCTAGATTAATTTTTGATTAAGCCTTTCTGTATGCATCGAGAACTGCACTGACTATTTTCTCCCTTGCCTCCTTTGTTGTGGGATGAAAGATGTCCTGATAGCTGCCATCCTTTGATTTTCTGCTTGGCATGCTCACCCAAAGTCCGTTCTCATTCTCCAAAACCTTCAAACCCTTAACAACAAACTCCCCATCCAAACTCACAGAGGCGTATGCCTTAACCACTCCATCTCCCTTCTGCTTAAATATTCTCACTTCCGTAATTTCCACCAATTTTAACTCCTCCATTTTGTTGTTCAAACCCATTGATAACGTGAATATTTAAACTTTTGCATGCTTGTTGACAATCTCAATCAGATCAACAACTTCAATTCTCCCTCCACTTGCCTGTTTTAAATGGAGCTTGCAAAACGGACAGCAAGAGATTAGATATCTAGCCCCTGTATTCAGAGCTTCCTCAATCCTTCTTTTTCCTATCTCCATTGAAAGGTCTTTGAACTGTGACTTCAAACCACCACCAGCTCCACAACACAATGCATTTTCCCTATTGCTCTCCATCTCAACAATCCGTGCATTCATGCTCTCAAGAACCTTTCTGGGTTCATCATAAACATTCATGTGCCTTCCCAGATGGCATGGATCATGATACGTTACTTGCTCACCAAACTCCTCAAGCTCCACCTCACCACTTTTAACAAGACTCCACATTAGCTGTGAGATGTGAATCACTTCAAAATCCCAGTCCATTCCAAGTTCCTTTCCAATCTCCTTGTAATCCCTCTTAATTGTTCTGTAGCATCCAGCACAACTTGTCAGTATCTTCTCTACACCCATTCTGTCCCAGATTTCATAATTTTTCCTGAAAAACTCATATGCAATCTCCCTCTGCCCGGTTCTCAAGAAGGGTGAACCGCAGCAAAGCTCATCAACACCAGCATACCCAAAATCCATTTTTGCTTTTCTGAGAAACTCAACAGAATTGACTGCCAGCTCCTTCATTCTGTAACTTGCAGTACACCCGGCAAAATAAAGTAGCTCTGCTGATTCTGAGAGAGCAAAGTTTTCAGCCCACTTAGCCCTCTCTTCTCTCTTCTCTCCATAAGGATTTCCATTTTTTTCAGCATAATCTTTGAGTTTTTTGTGCACTGGAAGGGGAGCTTTTCCCTTCTCCACAAACTCTGCTCTTGCCCTTTCCCATAAATCAATCAGAGGTATTGATGTTTGGCAAACCACCTCGCAAGCACCGCATGTGGTGCATTTGTAAAAGTCCTCAACAGCTGTGATTTCTGCATCAATCTCGCCCTTCAAAATCCCCTTCAGCAGATAAACTCTTCCCCTTGGAGATGTGCTCTCCCACTTTATGACAGAATAAGCAGGACACACCCTGCAATAATGACACTGGGCGCAAATGAAAACCTCATTTTTTATCAGCTCATTATCAATTCTCATGACAAAACCTCCAAAAAGCCCATAATTATGGGAAGCGAGCCTGAAGGAAAAACCTTGCCCGGATTGAGAAGATTTTCTGGATCTATGCTCTTTTTAAATCTCAAAAGTTCGTCAAAATTTTCGTAAAAACTCTTTGATTCCTTTGAAAAATACAAACCCGTTGAATAAACTCTTCCTCCAAGTTTTTTTGCCTCCTTCAAAGCTTTCAGCGAGAACGTGTATTTAAACACACTCCTGCCATCTCTCTCATCAACAGGCATAAAAGATAAAACGGAACAAAGACTATTCTTCAGAAACCACACTTCCGTGCCTGCTCCAAACCCTTCAACGCTGTTAAGATAGGCTTTTAGTTTTTCTGCATCTATCAAAACCTCAGCCGCCACAACACCCGGACCGGCCCTCCTTATCCTCAATGGATAGAATCTGTCATTCCATATCTCCTCCCCAAGCTCTTCGTCTCCATCCAACTTCTCAGCTGTGACAATAACTAAAGTATCTTTTTCAGGAATCTCATTCCCTGAAACCATGTTTTTCATCTCAAGGTACCTTCTCGTTAGATAGAGAGCCGAATAGTGTTTTCTTGCATAGGCAATTTTGATTGCTTCCTCAACATCAACATGGAAAGCATAGGCATTCAAATCCTCATAATCCTTAACCTTAATCCAAGCCTTCACAACAAACCCTGTTGTGCCATGGAGCCCGGCATAGAATCTGAGGTCTCTTGTTTCAACAATTCCCTCAAAATTCGCAACCCTTATCTTTTCAACATTCTCAGCTATGCTTCCAAAAGCCAAACTGCCAACCCCATAACCGTTCTGTCCGATCCACCCTCCAACTGTAGATGAGGGGGCACTTGTTGGATAGACTCTCAATGAAAGTCCAAGTTTATTCAGCTTTCTCTCAATATCCCACCAAACAGCTCCAGGTTCTGCTATCAAAATCTTTCTTTCCTCATCAACTTCAAAGTGATCCATTCTGGAGAAATCCACCACAATGCCTCCTTTGTATGGAACTGCTCCTCCATAACCGGAAGTTGCAGAGCCTCTTGCAATAAGCGGAATTTTTTTCTCTTTAGCATACAGAAGTATCCTTAAAACATCATCCTCGTTCTCAGGCTGCATCACAACGTCAGCAAGTTTGAAAAATTTGGAAATTATGGGAGGAGAGGCTATATCATGGGAGTAAAGATACCTTTGGGTTAAATCACTCCTCTGCGGGATGTGATCTATCATATTTCAAATTTTTTGCTTAGGTTATAAGATTTTTGAGGGTGCTGAATAGCATCACATAAGAGATATGGGAATCTCGAATACAGCTTCTCCATCCTTAAATATGGTTATGTCCCCTCCGCTGCTTGAAACAACTATGGCTACGCTTTTTGTTGATTTTGTTATGGAAGCGCATGCAATGTGTCTACCTCCAAGACCGTATTTTAAGACAACATCTCCCTCAATGTCCAAGTATCTTCCAGCTGAAACAATATAGCCATCAGAATCTATTACAAAAACACCATCAAGCTGTGCAAATTCCTTTATTGTTTCCCAATTCTCTTGATTTTTTATGTCCCTTTTTTCCTTTGGATGCCCTTCAAAGGGGTTGAGTATCGCCTGTCTCGATTTCTTCAAAACATTTTCGGCATCACCGATTACAAATGCTGTACCTACGCTTCTCCCTTCCCTACCCTTGAAGGCAAGGGACAGGGCTATTGCAAGGGTAGCTCTAAGCGCTTCAAGATTTACATAAGTTGAGCATTCTTTTAAAATCTTGGTTAACCTAGTTTCACCATCAACCAGAAACGCACCTTTAATGTTTGGAAGATACACGCATACAACTGCTCTTTTTTCATTTCCAGATGTCTCAAGATAACTTTCAATAAATTCAGATATGCCAGGTATGGACATCACAATCTCTGTAAGTCCTGAAGATAGGGTGATGGAGAACGTGTTTTTTATAATTTCCACATACTCTCTTGGTGCTCTAATAATCTCCAAATCCCCAAAATCCATTTCGGTGTCTGAGATAAGAATGACACTTGTTATGCCATACTCCTTTGCAATCTTTGGGATGAGTTCTTGCAAGATGTTGATCATATTTCAGGATAGAGGTGAACAAAGTTATTATGTTTTCTGTGATCATGTAAACTTTAAAGAACACCAATCACCTGAAGCTGATTTGGAG
>WAJY01000152.1 GCA_015523645.1 Geoglobus sp.
AATTGTGTGTCTTGTATATATCGGCACTCCAAGCCTTCTGACCTTTGCGGCATGAACGAAGTAACCTCCAACTCTTGGCATGGCTTCAACTATAGCCGAAACTTCAACATCAGCCTGAAGAAGCTGATAGGTAAGAATCAAACCAACGTTCCCAGAGCCTACTATCAATCCCCTCTCTCCTGGCTTTATGCCATAAACATTCATTAGCGTCTGAACCCCACCGGCTCCATAAACTCCAGGGAGATCGTTGTTCTCAAAGATCAGAGTTCTTTCATAGGCACCTGTGGCTATCACAATCTTCTTTGCATTAATCTTCAATAACTTTGAATCTCTCTCAACAGCCCCGATTGTCTTTCCGTAGATGCCAAAAACCTTTGTCTCAGTTCTGATGTCAATGTTTGGATATCTCTTGATCTCCTCCTCAAGAATTCGTGCTATCTCTATACCTCTCGTTCCTGCCTCATGCTTTGCACTTCCAAAAAACCTGTGTGTTTGCTTTATCAACTGTCCTCCTAGGTAATTATTCTCATCCATCAGAACAACCCTAGCATTGTATTTCCCAGCATGAATTGCTGCCGAAAGTCCTGCAGGACCGCCGCCTACAACCGCAACATCCACATCAATTTCCTCAAAACTGGCGTTTATCTTTGGATAGGCTTTTGGTGTGTTACCAAAGCCTGCAAACTTTCTCATCTGCCTTGTCACAAACTCTCTAAGAACTTTTGGATTGTTGAATTTCTTGTAATGAGATCCGTGGGGAAAGAAGACGTCTATTATTCTATCCATAAAGGCAAGAACATCATTCTCAGCATTTGGCAAGGAATTTTGGGTTTTTATTCTCATACCATCCCTAACATAAACCTTGCAAGTCCTTACGTTTGGAACGCCATCGACCTCCATCATGCACTGTGAGCACTTCCCAATCGCACAAAAAAAACCTCTAGGTCTGTGAAACCTGAACGATCGGCTGAAAACCCTTATACCGGATGCATAAAGAGCTGCTGCGACAGTTTCTCCCTCATAAGCTTTTATTGGTTTCCCATTGAAGTATATAGTAACCTCTCTGCCTCGTTTAAAGTCAACCACAGGGTGTGAATTGAGCCTCATGCTATCACCTCTCCAAGAATCAGAAAACCCAAATTCGACCTTTATTTAAACTTTTCCTGAAAAAGGAGAGTCTTACGACTTCAAATTTAACGAAAAATCATTATAATATCTGCAATTTATTTTAAAGTTACAGCAGATTCTTTATTGCATGGACAAGCTCCCGCTTTTTGAAGGGCTTTTCTATCACTGCATCAACACCAACAGATCTGAGCTCCTCTCCCTTTTTGTCAGCGTAAGCAGTCAGAGCCACTATCTTTGTATCTGGATCTATGTCCTTCATGATCTTGATCGCCTCTATGCCATTCATGATCGGCATCATCACATCCATTATCACTATCTCAGGCTTGAATACCTTGAACTTCTCCACAGCCTCTCTGCCATCCTTGGCTGTGATTATTTTGAAAGGTCCAGAAAGCATAAAGCTAACCAACTCAACAATCGCACTCTCGTCATCAACCACAAGGATCTTTTTCAATTCACACCACCCTCCAGAAGTTTGTCTTTTAGATAATTTAAAGTTTTGTAATTTCGGGACTTTTTTAGATCTATTCTTCAAAAGGATAAAGTTTTAAAGCCAATCAAAGCAACTAAAAGCATGGCAAAACCTCTTGAGAGAAAATCAGCAAAGCTACTAGCTCTAATTTTGGCACTCATCATGCTAGGCTCAGTTCTCGTATATGCTTTCAGAGGGGGATACACAACCCCTTCAAGGGAAGTTGTGTACAAGATTGAGGGTCTTAAAAATGTTTTAAAGCTTCTTTCAGATTCCCAGCAAGTTTATTATCTGAATTTCAAGGCAGACGACCCAAGCATTCAAAGCCTTATCAACGCATACTGGGAGAACCTAGCAAAGGATCCAGCCATGAGATACATACGCTTCACGGAGATAAACTCCATGTACTATGTCCTCTACAACTCCACATACTTCGGCTACTCTCCCTATATGTTTCTGTTTGACGTTGGCAGTTCCAAGGTTTTTTACAGCTATGAAAAAAAGGAAGATTATTCGGGTGTGACGATAAAGATTAGAAGGGGATATGGACTGACCGAGAACACAAATCCTGTGGCACTTGGAACTTTGGATGCGGTTATGAGATATGTGGATTTGCTGTCAGCTCAAAAAAACTTGAATAACAGCTATGTTTTGCTGATAAACAAGCTTCCAGACAAGAATTACGCTTTTTTTGTTGCTCTTTTTGGAGAATATGCGAACCAAACAATAAGGCTGAAAAATTCCACTGGCAAGGTTGCTGACTTCTACTTTGAAGGAATATCCCTGAATGAGAGTGGAGGGTATGATAAGGTTGTTGCAATAAACTTCAAGCAGAATGTGTTTTTTGTTGAGAGCAATGTTACAGAATACTACAAGGTTGAGAGATATGATGGACTAAACATCGCAATTATGCACGATCTGAATTTTACAAAGATAATTAGGGCAAAGCCAGAGATGAGGGCAATTATGATAAAGCTTGGTGGAAATGAGAGTAGAGGGTGATACAACACTCATCCTCATAGGCCCGGGAAGGATAGAATGCAAGGAGTATGCAAGTGTATTTGGGGCGAGGGTGAAAAATGCTGTTGTGCCTCAAGGAAAAGTCTATCCATTCTATTTTTCCAGCGAGAGTGAGGCTGAGGTAGAAGGAGACTACATACTGGTTAAAGGCAATACAATACCAAAGTCTTGGAAAAAGTTTACGGAAAAGGATTTTGAGAGGATATTCACCTTGGGTGGAGTTGATTGCGGGAAAAGCAGCTTCTGTGCATACATTGTTAACGTTATGGGAATAGAGCACGTTTTAGATGCTGATGTTGGGCAGAGCGACATAGCTCATCCAGGGGCAATGGGTCTGGGGAAAAGAGAAGGAGAGATTTTGGAGCTTTCAAACCTCAATGTTGTTGATGTTGCATTTACAGGTGTTATATCTCCTCAGGGATATGAAGCTAGATGTCTTAAGGCTTTTGCTCACCTTTCGAAAAAAGTCTCTGGAAGTGCGATTGTTGACACAACAGGATGGGTAAACGGGTGGAGAGCTAGGGAATACAAGCTTGCAAAGATGAGCATATTTGATCCAGATGTGGTTGTGTATTTTGGAGAAGAACCCCATTACTTGGAAGACTTCAACAGATACAGGCTGGAGAGCTTTGTCATAAAAAAAAGGGATAGAAACATGAGGGCTGTTATCAGAGGCAAGCAGTACGAAAGATGGATGAGGGAACTTGAGGAGGTCGAATTTGATGTAGATAAGATTAAACTCAGGAACACAACCATCTTGAAGGGTGAGGAGGTGAGAGATGAAGTTCTTGCAAGCTTTGGAGATTACATCTATGCTGAAAGAGGTGGTGATTTTCTCAACATATACTCGAAAAGCTATGAAATCGGAAGGGAGGGTATAAGATTTTTGAAGGATTACTTTGGTGTTGAGGATGTAAACATAATCAGTCCAGAGGATCTTGAGGGCTTGATACTCGGATTGAGAAAGGGGGAGAGATATCTCTGCCCAGGTATTTTGAAGGAAATAGACTTTAGTGAGAGAAAAATTAAAGTTGTGGGGAGAAGAGAATCTGACATAATTGAATTCGGAAATTTCAAGCTTGATGAGGAGATGAGGGAGGTGTTGGTGAGGATTCCATGAAAACAATCGAAATCGATACAAAAAGCAGGGAGGAAATAGTGGACATAACAGAGGAGGTCAGAAAAGTGGTCGGGAACAAAAGCGGACTTTTATTTGTGTTCTCAACTCACACAACCACAGGAGTAACAATAAATGAAGCTGAAACAGGCTTGCTTAAAGACTTGCTGAGAAAACTCTCGGATCTCGTTCCCCATAACGCAGACTACATCCACGACAGAATTGATACAAACGCAGATGCTCATATAAAGGCGAGCATTCTCGGAAACTCTGTTTTCATACCTGTTGAGAATGGAAGGCTGATGCTTGGAACTTGGCAGAGGATTCTGTTTGTTGAGTTTGATGGACCAAGGAGAAGAAGGGTTCACGTGATATTTTATGAAACAGAGAAGGATTGAAGACAGAAAGGACTACTATTATTGGAAGGCAAAGAAAAATGGTTACAGGAGTAGAGCAGCCTACAAGCTCCTCCAGATGGACAAGAAATTCGGGCTGATAAAAAAAGATTACTGGATTCTTGATCTTGGAGCTTCTCCAGGCGGGTGGAGTCAGGTTGCGGTTGAGCTTGGTGCAAGGGTTGTTGCGGTTGATTTAAATCCAATGAAGGAAATAGATGGAGTTACCTTCATTCAGGGAGATATTTGCTCTGAAGAGACCTTGGAAAAGATTGTTAAAATTAGAGAGAGGTTTGATGCTGTTATATGCGATGCTTCTCCAAAAATAACTGGAAATTGGGATATAGACCACCTGAAGTCTGTAGATCTTGCAAAATCTGCATTCATGATTGCAAAGAGGGTTCTTAAACCTGGAGGGAATTTTGTTGTGAAAATGTTCCAAGGTGAGGAGACACCAAGACTCTTTAACCAGTTTAAAGGATACTTCAGGTTCAAAAAACTTCACTCCCCTCAGGCTTCAAGAAAGAGAAGCTCTGAAATATACTTCATAGGAAAGGGGTTCAAAGGCTTTTCAACATTAAAATGAATTTTGAGGCAAGAAAAAGGAGAATTAAAGGTTGGTAAAGCTTTGTAAAGTATTTAAAACCATTAAAATTTAGATTGGAGAGATAAGATGAAAGAATCAATATATTTTCTGATTTCTAAATTCTACATGGTGATTGGTATGAGGTGGGTTATCTTGGGCTTGGTAATGCTTGCATTGGTGCTAGTAACACCTGCATTGGCAGATGAAGATGAATACTACGAGCATGGACATTATGGATATCATGAACACCATGAACCCTACAATTATCACAAAGAATATCACAAAGCCGGATATGCTTACATTAAAGCTGAGATATACAGCAACTGGACAAAGGTTGAGGTAAAGGTGGATGGCAGTGAGAGAGAGTTTATGCTCCACACGGTTAATGTGGATGAGATAATAGACGGAATAGTGAATGAAACTGGGCTTGACAGGAGCTTTGTGGAGAACAACATAAGGATAGAGATAAAGAAGTATCCGGAATCAAAGGGATATTTTTCAGTAAGGGGAAAGATTGAGGAAAAGAAATTAAAATACAGAGAGCTAATGGAGAGGAAAAAGGCTATGAAGGAGATATATCTGAAGAAATACAATGAAAAAAGATATCTATACCAGAAGATAAAGAGCAAGGGGCTCTCAGATCCAGCCGTGTTCAATGCGAGCAAGGATTTTGTTGTTTATGGAATAGACTTCATAATCTCCCATCTCGACAGTCTAGAGCTAAAAATCATGTCGATGAATATGAACAACAGCACTTCAAGTGAACTGCTAAGCGAAATCGATTCAGTCAGATCAGAGTTGATTTACTGGAGAGACACAATCTCAAATTCCTCAACCCCTGATGAGCTGAGAAGCAACATTCTGGCATTCTCAAAATCTTGGAGTGGTTTGAAGTTCAACATAAGTGCAATAACAGGCAAGGTTATAGTCTACAAGCTTTTAGACATAATAGAGCAAGCGGAGAGCA
Source organism: Geoglobus sp. (assembly GCA_015523645.1). Taxonomy (GTDB): domain Archaea; phylum Halobacteriota; class Archaeoglobi; order Archaeoglobales; family Archaeoglobaceae; genus Geoglobus. The sequence continues at coordinate 5,686 of WAJY01000152.1, forward strand.
AGAAGTCAAACATTGAGGATAAGATTAGCGATCTTGAAAGTCAGGGAGCGAACACAAGCAAGATTAGGCAAATTTACAGCAGATATCTTGCAAGGCTAAATTCATCGAAGCAACACGCTTTCAATGCATTAGAGCATTTCAACAACGTCTTTTCAGCAAAAAACATTGGAAATGCGAATAGAGAACTTGCAAAGGGGAAAACAGAATACTACAAGGCTGTCGAGGATTTGAAGAAGTCGATAAACGATCTGAAAAACGTTTTCTTTGAATACAGAAGGGCGTTGAAAAATCTGAGTGTTGGGAATAGCACAAGTAGTGGTTAGCATGAAAAGGCTCGCATTCTTCTCTGCCTTGCTGATCACCCTAGCTGTAACACTGGGATGCTCTCAACCTCACGAAACCCTCAAGGGAGAGGAGAAGAAACTTCAACCCCAGCCTGTTCAAAATTTGAACAACTCAGTTACTGACATAGAATCACAGCTGAATGACCTGCAGGACTTGGAGAGATCGATTGAGATAATAAACAACATGAGCTTTCAGATATAGTCAATTTTATTTTTTATTTTGGAATCAAAATAGCTCCATCTCTTCCGCTGACAATCTGACCCCTTCCCTCATAAAAAAGCTTTACAGTTATTGCTGAAATTACAGCATCTGCACAGTCATCATTCTCTATCTCAACACTCACGTATTTTTTCAGCTCTTCCCTTATTTTATCCAGACATTCCCTTTTCTTCTTGTTGCAATCTGGAGCTATATTCAGGATGACCCTCGAAGCATATGGATAAACTTCAAAGACAGATACTCCAAGGGATTTGAACTCTTCTGCAATTTCCATGCCTTTTAGAACCACATTTCTGAAGAAAGGAGAACCAGATGGAAAGAGCCTTATTCCAAGGCTGATTATCTTCCTCTCACATTCCCTAAAACTTCCCTTTATGGGAAAGGACAACGGAGCATCAATTCCAACTGCATGAATATCCATATCCAAGCCAAGTTTGTAATCATCAAGAATTTCTGCGTTTCTCCCTTCAATAACAGCCATTGGAGATTTTTTCAGTCCAACATCTATTCCTGCAAACCTCACAACCTATCTAGCAATCAGCCTGAAATATAAAAATTTAGGAGCCAAATTGTTTCTCCCATAGAAGTTAGGAAAATGGTTTTAAACAGATTCAGATTATCTAATACCATGTTCCTGATATTCGATCCGATATACCTCATGCTTGCAATAGCAGGGTATTTTGTGATGTTCTTGCTAGCTGGCTTTGTTGCCCCAAAAGTTGCTGGAACCTTTGCAGGAAGGTTTTCGCTATACACATCAATGCTCTTGCTAGGACTTCTGATAATAGTGATCAGTGGAACCATAATATATCTAATCCTCTTTTACGTCGGAATTTCAGCAGGCTTTACCGGGCTTATTGCCTTTCTGGTTGCAATCAATCTTCTGATGTACATAGCCTCACCCTACATGATAAACATGATGTACGGGGCAAAGCAAAGCCCAGAAGTACAAGAGATTGTTGATGAGATATCGATGAGAATCGGAGAGAGAAGAAGGTTTAAGGGCATGATTGTAAATTCCCCTCCCAACGCATTTGCATACGGAAACTTTATTGCAGGAAGGTTTGTTGCCGTATCAGAATCCCTTCTCAGAATGCTTGATAGGGAAGAGTTGATGGCTGTTGTGGGTCACGAAATCGGGCATCACAGGCATAGAGACTCTGCAATGATGCTCCTGTTTGGGCTTCTGCCATCGGTGATATTCTATCTGGGATATGCTATGGTTCACTCTTCCTTAAGGGATGATAGAAATGGTAGGCAGTTGGCAATACTTGGAATAGTTGCCGTTGTTGCAAGCTTTGTGATTCAGATCTTGGTTCTCGCCTTCAGCAGACTTAGGGAGTATTACGCTGACACCGAAGGTGTAAGGGTTGCTGGAAAGTTTCCTATGCAGTCTGCCCTTGCCAAGATCCATTCCTTCTACTTCAGAGTTCCGAGGGCATATGAGGAGATAAGCTCAAGCACGTTCAAGGCTTTATTTATATATGCATTCACAGATGCCTTTGCAAATGCCTACATTTCAATGGGAGAGATCGAGAAGCTGAAAAGGATGAAGGTGTCTCCGCTCCAAGAATTTATGTCAACACATCCTCCACTGCCAAAGAGGCTGAGATTCATAGACAGCCTGCCATACTGACAACTTTTTTATAAAGCCAGTCAAACTTTTTGCATGAATTTTGAGGCTCTGTACAAGTTGAGCTATGGATTGTATGTTATTTCAAGCCATAAAGATGGCAAGCCAAACGGCATGATTGCAAACACGGTCTTTCAGGTTACATCCAAGCCCGTAATGATAGCTGTCTGTCTGAACAGAGAGAATCTCACAAATTCTTATGTTAAAGAATCCAAGGTTTTTTCTGTCTCTATTTTGGAGAAAGACACTCCAATGGAATTTATCGGAAAATTCGGATTTAGAAGTGGAAAAGAAATTGACAAATTCAAAAATATCGACTTCTTCTGGGGAAAGACAGGTGCACCGATTGTAAGGGAGCATGCGGTGGCTTATCTGGAGGCAGAGGTTAGAGATTCGATGGAGATAAGAACTCATACACTTTTTGTGGGAGAGGTGGTTGAGGCGGACATTCTTGAGGAGAAGGAGGTGCTCAGCTATGCATACTATCACTATGTGAAAAAGGGAAAGGTTCCAAAGACAGCAACCATCTATCTTGAGAGTTCGATGTCACAACTCCAAGGCTCAAATAGCTTCCAGAACATGGACTAACCTTTCAATAAAAACCCTTCCACGCTCTGAAAGCATGTATTCTCCTCCTTTCCTCTCCTGAATGATCAGACCTGCTTTGATTAGCTTTTTTATGTGAAATCTGAGATTACCACCATAAAGTCCCGTAATCTTTGAAAGTTGTGTAAAACGACATGGAGAGTTGTAGAGTTCAAGAAGTATCTTCAATCTAATTGGATTTGAAACTGGCTCAAGCCTTTCCATCATTTTTTCAGCATTGATTTGTCTGCTGTTTATTTCTGCAAGAATATAACCCTTCAGTGTGTCTCTGAAAAGCGTTAATGCTTTTTCCTGATTTTTGAGGAGAGTTGCTGTTTCTGAAAAGCAGTTTTTGCATCTTTCATAAAGTGCATTTCTTTTTAAGGATAACAGAGCCATTCTCATATCTTTGTAATGTCCAGCAATATCCTTGACTTTCAGTCCTTTGTTTAATGCTCCATCAAGAAAATTGGCAAGATTGTTTAAGCATCTATCATACCTCTCACATTCCTTGGGCATCTTATCCTGCAAAATCTCATTGCCCAGAGTTGAGAGTATTGATAGAACGATGCTTTCTAGCTTGTCCTCAATGCTCTTCTCTATAACTCTGATCAGATCTATTGTCACAAGCTTTCTCAGCTTTTCGATCTCCTTCTTGATTTCATCGAGCTCATGCAGGAACTCAATCTCATTCATGACAGCAGAGTAACTTAAATTCTTCTTATTTATTTGTCTTTCGCCTTCTTTTAGACAAAAAGGTTACTGAAATAACCTAAAGTTAGTGAAATGCCAAAAAAGATTATTTTTCGATGAAAAGAGATGGTATAAAAGAGACGGTATGGGTGATAGGTATGAAAGAGGTCTCAGAAGTTGTTGAAGAAGTAAAAAAGCTTGTTGAGTCAAAGGCTGTTAAAATAGACAGGAGCAATGAGATGGATGAAGAAATCATACATGCTCTCTTCAAGAACAAACTTCTTGGAGTTTTGGTTCCGGAAGAACTTGGTGGTGCCGGACTTGGACTTCTTGAAGCCAGCAAAGTTGTAGAGGAGCTTGCAAAAGTCTCCTGTTCGGTTGCTCACAGCACATTCGTTCATAACATGGCTGTGGATGGAATCCTCAGGTTTGGAAATGAAGAGCAGAAAAACAGATTTCTTCCAATTCTTGCATCGAAAAAGCTTGCCACCGCGATGATCACAGAGCCTAGCGGAGGGAGTGATGTGTCAAATTCAATAAAAATGAGAGCTGAGAAATCTGGAGAGAGTTATATCCTGAATGGGACAAAAACCTTTATCACAAACTCAACCCATGCGGAGATACACATAGTTGTGGCTAGAACTGGGGAGGGTAAAAAAGGACTAACAGCATTTGTTGTTGAAGGAAATGACGGAATTGAGGTAACCAAGCTCAACCCAAGTGGTATGAGGGGTAGTGGTCTTGGAACGGTCAGATTCAATGAAGTTGAGGTTCCTGAAGATAATGTATTGCTTGGAGAGGGGAGTGGACTTAAAGTAGCCTTAGGAATGCTTGCTCCAGCCAGAGTTCCTTTTTCCTCCATAGCTCTCGGGCTTGCTGAGGGATGTCTAGAAAACACGATAGCTTATATAAAAAGGAGAGAGGCATTTGGGAGAAAGATTGCAGAGTTTCAGTTTATTCAGTTCAAAATAGCAGAGCTTTTTGCAGATATTGAGGCTGTGAAAAGGCTTGTCTACCATGCAGCAGAACTTGCAGGAAAACAGGATATCACTGTGCTTGCAGCAATGGCTAAGCTAAAGTCGTCTGAGCTTGCCAAAAGGGCAGCAGACTTTGCAGTTCAGCTCCATGGAGGTTACGGGATAATATCAAATAGCTATGCAGACAGAGCATACAGAGATGCAAAAACACTTGAGATTGCAGAAGGGACTTCAGAAATGATGAAGCTGATAATTTCGAGAGCTGTCTTGTCTTAGGTGACCAAGCGTGAAAATAGGGATCTACCTTCCAGTTTATGGAGGCTGGTTACCAGAGAAAGGTTCTGCAAAGGCATCCTCTGACGGATTTTACTTTGAAGGGGAAAATGAGGAGGAGCCGAGATACAGCTATGTGAAAAGAGTTGCATTGAAAGCAGAAAAAACTGGCGTGCATTCTCTCTGGATCCCTGACCACATGCTCAATCCGATAAAGGGAGAGATGAAGCCTTCTCTGGAGGCTTGGACGCTCGCCGTTGCCATAGCAGAAGCAACAGAGAAAGCAATTATCGCCCACACAACTCTTTGCGAGGCATTCAGACCGCCAGCGGTTCTTGCAAAAATGGCTTCAACACTATATGAGATCAGCAATGGAAGATTCTGGCTCAGCATAGGTGCAGGATGGTACAAGAGAGAATACGAGGCTTATGGCTTACCTTTCTACGAGCATGATGAAAGAGTTAGAAAGGCGGAAGAAGCAATTGAGATAATAAGAAGACTCTGGAAAGAAAATGATGTGTTTTTCGAGGGAAAATACTACAAAATAAAGAAGGGCATTCTTGAACCGAAGCCTGGCTATATTCCAATATGGTATGCAGGAGTATCAGAGGCATCACGCAATTTGGTTGCAAGAAAGGCTGATGGTTGGCTTATGAGGGGATGTAGTGTTGAAGAGGCAAGAAGAAACGTTGAAGACATGGAAGAGAGATTGAAGGAGGCTGGGAGAGATAGGATTAGATTTGCAATACCCGCCCTGACTTTTATTAGAGAGAGTGATAGGGAGGCAAGGGAGTACATGATGAAGGTCACAGGAGGCAGAAAAGATGTTTTGGACAGAACCTTGGACACAGGGCTTGTTGGCTCTCCAGAAAAAGTTGCGGAAAAAATAGAGAATTTCGGTGATGCTGGAATTGATGTTGTAGTTTTGCAATTAACTCCAACGCTAAAAGAGCTTGAAAATGTCGAGCTTTTGCTCGATCTTCTATAATTGATAAGCTATTGCTTTCAGAAAATTTTTATTTTTTAAGCTTGAATGAAGGGCGATGATTGGGGATTATGCAGAGAAAATAGTTTCCTCACTTGGCTTGATCATCTCCTTCGCTTCCATCTACCTCATTGGAACGTTTGTTGATGAAAAGCTTGAAAGAACAAAACTACCATGGACTTCCTTTAGCTTGTATTTCACAATTTCTGCCTGCATCTTCACGCTTATAAGCTTCATAGAGACCCTTGAATTTTTGTCCACCCTAATGAAAGTGGATCTTGAGATCTATGTTCATGCCCTAAAC
>WAJY01000153.1 GCA_015523645.1 Geoglobus sp.
AAAATCTTGCAACAGGTGTGATATCGAAATCCAGGTTGTTAACAAACAGAACAGCATGCGGAACTCCGGTATTAACTCCAAAAACTCTATACTTCTGATTTTTGAATTCAAATTCCCATCCCCAGACATCAACTCTTGAGGGTATTTCTTTGCCAAATTTTGGATTTCCCATGTTAACCTTTATCCACCAGCCCTCTTCGTCTTTCCAGCACTCTGTTTCAATTATTCCTGCAAGGGTTTCAATCTTAACCGGACTTTTTGCATATCCCTCCTCAATAACGTACCTTGTGAAACATCTTATTCCATTTCCGCACATCTCTGCTTCACTACCATCTGAGTTGAAGTATCTGAATTTTACATCTGCAATTCTCGATCTTTGAACAAAGAGCACACCATCGCAACCCAAGCCAAAGTATCTGTGGGATATTGCTCTGACAAATTCAGGCTTCTTATCTTCCTCAACCTGAACCCTTTCAATCTCATCAACAAGAACAAAATCGTTGCCGTTTCCATGCATTTTTGTAAATCTTATCATTCGCTCACCTCTCTGTTTATCCTAACTATAATCTCACCGCACTCAATTATATCTCTTATCCTGATCCTCTCTTTTTTGGTGTGACAGATTTCCAGCTCACCGGGTCCCCAGACAGTCACTTTCCACCCGCTCTTTTTGAAGTTGTATGCATCTGTCCAGGATTGCATTACTGTTTTCTCAGAGACATATCTTTCAAGCTCATCTATACTATCAAGAGATATTGGCTCGTACATGTCCAGAATTTCGAATTTAACATTTTTGTTTTTTATATCACTCTCCAAAAAATTAATGCTATCGTCAAAGTCAAACACGAAACTCAGTCTTGCTTCACAGTAATCTGGAATCGCGTAAATGTCACCACCTCCCTTTATCTGCTGAACCGAGAACTTGTAACTCTTTTTTAACTCTAGAATTACCTCAAATGCTCTTTCAATTGCATTTTTCCTGGAGTTCCAGTATGATCCGTGTGCAGACTCCCCGAAAATTTTCAGAACAATGTCTGCGCTTCCCAGTTGTTTTACAGCAATCCTCTTTTCAGTTGGTTCCATGACCACTGCTCTTCCAATATAACTTTTGGACAGACATTCAGATCCCTTTCCGCCCTCTTCTTCATCGACGGTGAAGGCAAAGTTAAGGTTTAGCTCCTCAAGCTTTTCAATGGCAAAAAGAATTGATGCTATGCTTGCCTTTGCATCTGCAACACCTGTGCCGTAGGCAAACTCGCCATCAAACCTGAATTCAGAGAGTTTTTCCACAGTATCGAGATGAGTTATGAACCACAGATCAGACTTTCCTTTGACAATTAGATTTCCAGCAGAATCGATTTTTGTTTTGTGTCCCAGATCGCTTATGAAATCCTTCAAAAATCCTCTCAGCTCATCTTCTCCTCCTGACTGTGACTGAATCTCTGTCAAATCCCTGAGCAATTCTAGCATCAAAACAATTTTTACACTGCTGATTAAAAATTCATCTGTGAGAATAAGGAGGGTTGATAGATCCGATCAGGCTTACTTTGTTGAGATATACATCCAAGCCTACAAGAATCAGGATGAGTACGCCTATACTAGAGTGAGGGACATCAAGGCATACTTCAGGTGGCTTTACAACAGAGACAAAAACGGGTTTTTTGTTGCTGAAATAGCCGAACCTGTAGGCTTTTCAGCATGCGATACGAATTGGTTCAGCTTTTACGAGATGAGAAAGACCGCTGAACTCCATGAAATTTTTGTTAAACCAGAATTTAGCGGTAAGGGAATTGGCAAGGAACTCCTATTTCATTCAATCAGATATGCAAAAAGCAGAGATATGCCTGTAATTTCACTCTGGGTTGGGGAAAAGAATGAAAGGGCAAAGAATTTCTATAAAAAGCATGGATTTGTTGAGTCTGGAAGAATGGGGAAGTGGATAAGAATGAAGAAAAACCTCAGTCCATAACCTTATTTTATGGAGTTCACGAAATCCTGTATTTTTTCAGCCGCTATTCTGAGCTTTTCCATTGTAACGGCATATGCACATCTAACATTGTTCTCTCCACACTCTCCAAATGAGTTTCCTGGGACTACAGCAACGTTCTTTTCCATCAGCAATTTTTCTGCAAATCTTTCTCCATTCAAGCCTGTAGAACTCACATCTGGAAAGACGTAAAAAGCACCATCTGGCATCACAACATCGAACACCTCTCTGAGTTTTTTCACGAAGAAGTTTCTTCTCCTGATGTACTCTGATCTCATTCTTTCAAGCTCGACCTCCCCATTTCTAAGAGCTTCAAGAGCACCAATCTGGGCTGTTACAGGAGCACAAAGCATTGAATACTGGTGTATCTTCAGCAATCCATCTAAAATCTCATTTGGAGCTATGGCGTAGCCTATCCTCATACCTGTCATCGCAAATCCCTTAGAAAATCCATTGAGGATAACAGTTCTCTCCTCCATCCCATTCAGCGATGCAATTGAAACGTGTTTGAAATTGTAGCTCAGCTCTGCATAAATCTCATCGGAAATGACAAGGCAATCAATCTCAATGGCCCCATCTGCAATCTCTTCAAGCTCTTTTTTCTTGTAGCTAACTCCAGTAGGATTGTTGGGGTAGTTGATCATCAGTGCCTTGACATTTTCATTCCTATGTCTTACAATATCCTCATATCTTAACTTGAAGTCGGGCAAAGTTGGGACAGTAATAACCCTGCCTCCAGCAAGATGGGCAAGAGGCTTGTATGATACGTATGTTGGCTCCGGAACTATAACAGCCTCTCCAGGATTAATCAAAGCTCTGAGAGCAAGATCTATTCCCTCACTCACACCCGTTGTTATAAGAACGTTCTCATAGCCAGTCTCCACCCCGAATTTTTTGTAGTATTCTGCAATTGCTTCTCTCAACTCTAGAAGCCCGTAGTTTGAGGTGTAGGAGGTTATCCCCTTTTCAAGGCTGTATATCATCTCCTCTCTTATTCTCCATGGGACTGAAAAATCAGGTTCGCCAACACCAAGGCTGATAACGTCCTCTCTCCCGATTATTAGATCAAAAAATCTCCTTATGCCAGATGGCTTCAGATCCTTAACCTTCCTGTT
>WAJY01000154.1 GCA_015523645.1 Geoglobus sp.
ACTCTTTTGCCAGCCTCTCTTATCAGCTTCACGAGCTTGACGAGGGTGAGGAGCTGGCGTGGGTTGAACATATGCATCCATCTAAAAAACCCGTAATTTACAACCCATACGTTTCTCGGATCATATTGAGGTATGCGATCTAAAGGAACATCCGGATCCCCCTTCTCAATCAACTCCCTGATCCTCTCCTTCGCCCTCTCAAGCTTTGCATTGTCAATTTCATCAGCAGGCTCGAAAACCAGATCTCCACCCTCAACCCTGACCCTCACCAACAACCTCTGCCTCGCAAATCTCTCATCCCCCTCGTTATACTTCTTCAGAGCCCACTTGATGTACCACTCAACTTTGTCAGTTAAATAGACTTCTAAGTCACCTCTCTTGAGCATTAAAATAAGAATTTCTCCTCTTTCAGTGATTATTACCCATTCCTTACCTTTCTTTTTTTTCTCAATAACTGTGTTTTCTTCCAAATTAATTCCTGATTCAAGTAAAGCCTCCTTAAGATAGTCTGGGATTACAATACTCTTACTATTTCCAAAGTCATTAGCCAGCCTTTCACCAAGATTCTTAGGAAGCTTACATTTTAGCTTTTTGGGAACATCTTTTGGATCAGCGTAATGCGTTCCATTCTCATCAACAAACCTTATTTCCATCCCGCAGTGCAGACACCACGCCTTGCTCCCCCTTGCATAGATGTTTGCTTTTGGAACCTCATACCTCTCTCCTGCAATCTCGATAACCCCTCTCCTCGTATCAACATCAGCCTTGCTGACATCTCCATGAACCTTGTTGAGGTCAACAACCTCCACCTTAACCTCATCGCCATCCTTTACTGGCTTTTTGATTTTTTTTGGATTCCCCTTTTCATCTTTCACTATCTCCTCTACCCATACCCACTTGAAGAAAGCAAGCCTTGTGTAAAATTCCCTATCCCTCACCCTCTTCTTGACCCTGGCAAGCCACCAGTTTCCAACGACAGGCGTCCACCTATTGCAGTGAGGGCATCTAACCTCCCACGAGCCGATATACACAGCAACATCATCATCGTAAAGCTCCTGAATCTCCCTGTCTTCTCTCAGCCTCTCAGTAACCCACTCACCCCATCTCTTAACATCATCAACCAATTTTTCTCCATACTTGGCAGGATACTCAAGAACAGCTTTCAGAAAAACGTAAGCTGTGGGCAGAAGCTCAACAGCAGTCACATCCATTCCGAGCCTCATGGCTTCGAGAGGTATGGAGCCAAAGCCCGCAAATGGATCAAGGAACTTTTTACCCTCAAAATAGCTCTCATACTTCTCAGGTATGTTTGGCGGGAAGCGATGAGGAGTTCCTTCAATCTCCCCCCTGCTGTTGAGGTTTCCTCCGAGCATCCTCAGAAACTCTCTCGGCTCGACTGTATCGGGCAGAACAGAAGCTATGATCGCCGCCCTCGCCCCAACCAGGGGCTTCCTCGTCCACCAGAAGACCATCTCCCAGAAAGGAGGTCTTCCTCCACCCTGCTTCTCAGAAAGAGCCTTTTTGTTCATAACCTCAATCACATCGTAGATTTTGGTCGATTCGGCCAATCTTGGTAATGCCATATTTGTTAATGCTCCTTTCTCTAATATAAACTTTATGTTTAATATATTATAACATTAAGTTATAACGAAACTATTAAATGCTATGATGCTGTTATAACAGTCATGGAGATTGCCAAGAACGTGGTTTTCGTTGATGGTAAAGTGGTATTAAAAGGTTTATCTGATAGAAAAATCCTTGAGATGCTTCCTAAAGAGTTCAGCAATGCATATCTGGACTTAGAAGGTCTGATAATTCCGGCAAACTCATTGGAAGAGGCTCAGGACATTTACGTCAAAGTGGTCAACGCAATCAGGCTCACTCACAATCTCGAAAGGCTTGGTTTCTCTTACAGAGAAATCTTAGGCTATGGCTTTCTGATTTATCTCTCAGAATACCGAGACGGAATGGAGCGAGAAATTCTGGATAGCCCCCTCAGCAGAAAATACGACATTGTAACCCTCCCAAACCGGGATGGCTACTACTACTCCACACTCTACGGCATCGACAACGTAAACCTTCCAGCGACACTTGTCATTGGCAATCTTTATGCGAGAGAACTGCATGAAATCGTTGAAGCCAACCCCAGCCTTATGGATCTGCTTGATCTCAAAAGGATTTCTGAGAATGTGCTGAGGCTTGAAAGACTCGGTGAATCGAGACTTGCAAATCTCGCAAGAAATCTGGAGAAAATTGAGAAGATCGAGGAAACAATCAAAAAGATGCTCGCCGTCAGATTCGCTTTCTCATGCGAGTTTGCGATCGCTGGTAATGCTGAGCATGAGGAACCTCAGAAAATCAGAAGGCTCGGAAATGGTTTGTGCGTTTATCTCAGCAGGAATTTGAGAGACAGGATCGGCATAAAAGAGGGTGATGCCGTTTCTGTCAAGGTTATCTCAGGAAAGATTTTTATCGAAAAAGTTTAGTGGGTGATGAGAATGAAACAAAAAGAGATGGACAGGCTTAAAATTGTGGAAAACTACATCATTTTGCTTCTCGGAATAGTTGACAGGCCTGTTCCCTCAATCCTGCATCTGGAAAAGGAGATGTTCATTTTGAGCAGAACGAATCCTGTTGTGGCGAACTTCGTCCCCTTTATAAAACATTACAAAGGTCCCTACTCTGACGTGCTGAAGGAACTCATAGATTCTCCTCTTTACTACAAGGACGCATACAAAGTGGTTAACGGCAGAATACTGCTTACTCCCGAAGGCAAAAAATTATTTGAGGAAATCGTAAAGGCTAACGAAAAAAACGAAAGGTTCCGACAGCTTCTCGGAACTCTCAAAATGATCAGAGAGCTTTACGACAGGCTCTCGGATGAGGAGCTGCTTCTGCTCGTATACATAACCTACCCGGATTTCAGAGAGAAATCGAACGTCTCTGACAGATTGCTGGCTCCGGAAAAACGTGAAGAAATTGCACGGAAGTTGTTGAAAAAGGGTCTGATAACCGAGAAAAGATACAGGGAGATCGTGGAATATGATGCGGGTAATACCTGATACCTCGTTTTTCGTCTGCTTTCTCGATGACATCAAAGTGCCCGAACTTCTCATCCGGACATTTGAGTCCAATAAGTTTGCATTGGTAGTAGGTAAAATCGTTCACGAAGAGTTAAAGAGATCTGAAAACTACCATCAAATAGAGTTCATCCTAACCGAAGCAGAATCTTACGACTATACTCAATTTGGAGAGATTCTAAGACCATTTATGTCACTTGAGGAAATTTCCAAGGGTGAGCACGAAGTCATAGCCACAGCATACATCCTGAATTTTCTTGGATACGAAATAATTTTCATACTGGACGACGATGATGCTAGGAACTTTGTATTGAGAAATTTAAAGGAGATATCTGACAGAATGACCGGGACTGTGGGATTTGTGCGCCTATGCTGCTGTCATCACAAAATATTTAACAAGGAAGAGGCAAAATTAATTCTAATAATGATAAAAAACTCGAAATTCAGAGTGAAAAAAGAAATAGTGGAGAAAGCTATAGGCGAGATTGGGGGGTGCTGATGAGTACTGTTATTGACATTAAAGAGTACATCCCAGATAAAGATTCAGAGTTCAACATAAGGAGGTTTAAAGTTGGAAAAATCAAAATTGAGAGGCCAACAAAAGTATTGGATGCTAAAACAACCTCATTGCGGGTTTTTCAAAATTACGAAGACGATTTCGGCGTCGAGATATTTGAATCATCAATCTACGTTCAACCAACCACAATTGAAAGGATTTTGAAGGAAAGGGACAATGAGGCTGTGGCAAATCACTTTAATTTCAGAAGGTGGATGAAAGAGTACAATTTCGCAGTAACAGCAACACTGCAGTTCAATCCCATCAGAGAGTATAACCTCAAAAAAGTGCAAAGATATCTCAGATACGTTTACGAGTATTCAAATCCTTTTGTTTTTGTGCCCAACATTAAAATCGAGAAATACCGAAAAATTGGTAAAAAGAACGTCAAAGTTACTATTGCGGAATTAAAAGACTATATTCGATTTGTTGATAAAATTGTAGAGTTTCTCGACAAAAGAAACAGTAAAACCATTTTCGTGCCAATTTCACTCAGGTTCGGTATTGATGACCTTGTAAGATTGATAAACCACTACTTGCAACGAGAATACAAATGCTTGTGGATCGACTTTGAGGGCGCCCCCGTATCCGAAACCAGAATTGCCAGACTAAGAGTTATTTTTGATGAGATAGAGGATAAGGAGGAGCTTGAAAACATCGTCGTTTACGCTACAAATATCAGAAGGGAAATAATCTCTAACCTTGCAGATCCAAAGAGCCCTGCTTCAGATGTATTAACATCTCTGATTGGTGCTAACATTATCGGAACTAATAGAGAACCTCCGAGACCGCAAGAAACAGGAAAAGGAAAAGAGATAGATAGGAAGGAACTTCTTAAACATAAAGCCCGAATCCTTGACCCCCAAACTTACTACTACTTTAAGGTTCTCGACTACATAGAAGATGAAAAGACGAGATCAATCCTTTTAAGGAAAGATGTAAATACGATAGAGAATGCAAAACGACTCGATCTTGAATTTGGTTCACAAGCCCACTTCTTTTTAGATAATGGCACCATTAAGGATTACGTATCTTCAAAACCTATGTTAAATGAGTACAAAAGTGGAGAGCTGTTATCCACGCTTTTCCCACGAGAGGTTAGCCTGAGTGAGTGGTACTGAAGTGTTTTAAAAGCAAAATTATATCAATAAAAAATTAGACAGTTCATTGGTGATTCTATGGCCTACTGGCTCTGCATAACCAACGAAGAAAACTGGAAAGTTATCAGAGAGAAAAACATCTGGGGAGTGCCGGAGAGGCACAAGAACACTATTGCTAAGGTAAAGCTAGGAGATAAGCTACTCATTTACCTCAAACAGGAGAGGGATAAAGATACAGTTAAAGAGCCGAGGATTGCAGCAGTTTATGAAGCTGTATCTGAGGTTTTCAAGGATACATCAAGGATCTTCAAATCTCCAAGAGGGATGGGAAATGAAACTTTCCCACTGAGAATTAAGCTTAAGCCTGTTAAGATCTTCGATAAACCTGTGGAATTCAAACCTCTAATTCCAAAGCTGAAGTTCATCACCAACAAGAAGAGGTGGAGCGGGCATTTGATGGGCAAGGCGATGAGGGAGATTCCTGAGGAAGATTACAAGTTAATTATAGATTCAGCATGACAAGGAAAAAAGAGAT
>WAJY01000155.1 GCA_015523645.1 Geoglobus sp.
AAGAAGGACAGAATATTCATCGATTTTGAGAACTGGAAGATAATTCCTCTGGAAAACCTGATTGCAATGAAAAAGAATGCAAAGATAATTCCTGTTGTCAATGATGTTGAGGAGGCTAGGGTGGCTTTAACAACTCTCGAAAAGGGCTCAGATGGAGTTGCAATAACACCAAAACCTAGGAGCGAAATGCAGAAATTCAAAAGTCTGAGTGAGGAGGAGGAAAAGATACATCTGAAAAGGGCGAGGATAGTTGAGATAAAGAAGCTCGGACTTGGTGACAGGGTTTGTGTTGATACGATATCGCTGATGTCTCCAGGGGAAGGTATGCTCGTTGGAAACACAGCAGAATTTCTGTTTCTTGTTGCCAGTGAGAGTGAAGAGAGCGAATACGTCTCTTCAAGACCGTTCAGGGTGAATGCAGGAAGTGTCAATGCCTATGTGAATGTTGGTGAGAGAACGAAGTATCTTTCAGAGCTTAAAGCCGGTGATGAGGTGGAGATAGTCAGATTTGATGGAAAGAGAAGGAAGAGTTATGTTGGGAGGGTAAAAATAGAGAAGAGACCGATGATTCTGATAAGGGCTGAAGCGGACAAAGTATCTGGTTCGATAATACTCCAGAATGCAGAAACAATTAAGCTTGTTAAACCAGATGGAAAGCACTTGAGCGTTGCTGAAATCAAGGCTGGAGATGAAGTTCTAGTCTATCTGGGAGAGAAAGCAAGGCATTTCGGTGTTGCTGTGGAGGAGAGCATAATTGAGGGGTAGTTTTGTTGTGAGTGTGAGAAGCTTTGCCGAAGCTTCCCAGGCTTTGAAGGTAGCAGATGTTATCGAATTCAGGCTCGATCTGTTTCAGAATTTTCCTGAATATGAGAGAATAAAGACGGAGAAGCAGAACATAGTCACAATCAGGACAAAGCAGGATGGCGGAAGGTATGAAGGAGATGAGGATGAAAGAATTGAATTGCTGTGGAAGTACTCAAGGAATGCTGACTACGTGGATTTAGAAAGCAGATTAGACGATGATGTCTTTCTCAAGTTTGGGAAGACAAAGGTAATAGAATCATATCATGATTTTATAAAAACTCCTGAATATGAAAAGCTCAGGGACATTGTTGAAGGGAAGAGAGGAGATTACATTAAGATCGCTGTGATGGGTCAGGAAAAGGAGGATGTGCTGAAGATAGTCAGGCTCATGACAGATTATGAAAACGTGATCGCATTTCTCATGGGAAGGAAATTTTCATACACAAGAATCTTGTCATTCATTCTTGGCGCTCCCTTCATCTACTGCTCTCTCTCCTCCGCAGTTGCCCCCGGGCAGATAGACATCTATACTGCGAAAAAAGTTGTTAAAATGCTATGCAGAACATGAAAATCCTGATCTATGGAATGGGTGGAATGGGAAAATTCTTTTACGAATTTTTCAAAAACAGAGGTTACTTAGTTAGGGGTTATGATAAGATTCAGGAGAAAAGTGAGATAGATGAGGAAGAAATCTCCGGTTTTGATGTGATATTTCTCTGTGTTCCTATGGATGAAATAGAGGGAGCACTGAGCAAGATAGCCAGAAGGACAAAGAATGCACTGATTGTGGACATCTCAACACTTAAGCACTTCTCAATTCCCCATCTAAAAAGAATCGGTGTTGACTTCCTTAGCATACACCCAATGTTTGGTCCAGATAGCGAAATAGCCCTTTCAAACATCATTGTGGTCTGGGAAAGTGGTAGAGAGGAGGAAAAGGTTATTCTTGATGAGCTTAAGAGGTCTGGGGCAATCCTAACAAGGATGGATTACGAGGATCACGACAAAAAGATGGCTGAAATTCAAGGAATTGCGCATTTTCTGCTTTTCCTCTTTGCATTATCAATCAGAGACAGATTCACTAAGGATTACCTTAAAATAGCCTCCCCAATCTTCATAACAATGCAAAGACTGGCAAGCAGAATAATAAACCAAGACTGGAAACTTTATTTCATCATACAGAGCAACGCTGAAAGCTTGAGAAAGAAGGTGATAGAAAATGCCTCTCTTCTTGACAGAATTCTTAGAGATGAGAGAGAGTTTGAAAAGCTTTTAAAGGAGATGAGAGAAGTTTTCAGGGAAGAAGACTCTGGTTTTTTGCTTGATGCATCTAAGGCAACAATGGAGGTCGAGGGATTGGATATGCTTAGGGGATACATAAGAAACATTGATCACCTCATCCTGAGGCTTATAGAGAAAAGAGTTTCAGCAGGTCAGAAAGTGGCACTGGAGAAGCTTAAGCTGAACCAGCCTGTTGAGATATCCCAAGTTGAGGATTTCAAGCTTAGAGAGATAGTTGGAAAGACAAACTTGAATCCGGTCATTATCTCCCAGATATTTGAAAGACTCATGAACATAACAAAAGAAGAAGAGTACAAAATTCTAGGAATAAAGAGGAGAATTGCTGTTTTGGGTCCACCAGGAAGTTTTTCAGAGGAGATAGCTCTCAGGCTGACCGGATCAAGACTCCCATTCATTTACAGAAACAGCGTAGAGGATGTTTTCTCATCTGTGGTAAATGGAGATGCAGACTATGGTATTGTTCCAATAGAGAACTCGATCCATGGAACCGTTCTTTCAACTCTAGACTCTCTTCTGAGGTATGATGTCGAGGTTTTTGCCGAATATGAGGCTGAGATAAGGCACAATCTCGTTGCAAAAAGAGATTTGAGCATGAAGGAGATTGAGATAGTTTACTCACATCCACAAGCAATAGCACAATGCGGTGAGTTTCTGAACAACTACCTACCTCATGCGGAGATCAGATACACCAGAACAACAAGTGAAGCTATAGAGCTTCTTGACGATAAGTCTGCTGCAATAGCATCGGAGCTTGCAGCAAGGCTTTACAAACTCCACATAATAAAGAAGGACATTCAGTCTCTTGCCTCCAACGTTACAAGATTTTACATAATAAGGAAAGCTAATGAAATTGCGGAGAGCCAGGGAGATTTAACATGCTTGTTCTTTGGAGTGGATGACAAACCTGGAGCATTGTATAAAGTTTTAGAGGTATTTTATGAGAAAAAGATTAATTTGAGAAAGCTTGAAAGCAGACCAGCAGGAACAAAGCTTGGAGATTACATATTTTTTGTTGAGGCAGAGAGAAGACTCGATGAAGATACAGTATCTCAGATAGAGTCGAGAACCACATTCTGCAAGGTTGCTGGATTTTTCAAAAGAATTGAGAAACTGGACGTTTTCAGCGAGTAGAGAATATCATCAGAATGAAGATTGCAAAGAGAATTGCGAACATGAAGATCATGAAGTTCCTCTGCCTCTTCCTGTCCTCCTCATACTTTGTCTTGCAAGCCTTACTGCAGAAGGTTTCATCTGGCTCGATTGCCTTACCACAAACAACACAATGCTTGTGAGGGATTACTGTTGGCATGCAATAAACTTGCTTCTCTTCTTTAAATAGTTATTCAAAATACCAATGCTAGCAAAGTAGTTATGTGCACCGAAATGTTTTATTGACCATTCTCCAAATAAAGTATTTACTATGAAAGAACATATTGATCTTGGATCTGGATACACTCCTTCATCCCGTCAAAAAGCAGAAAGCATGGCTTTGTTAATAGACAGATGGCTTGGAAATCCTTTCTCGAAAGCCATGCTAAAATTCTGTACATCGAGATGCAAGTGTGGAAGGAGGGTGGAGCTAGCATTGAAAAAATTCGGTAATGGAGAAGCAGAATTGTGCTGGAAGTGCAACATTGCATACAGAATTGTCAAGCTGATTCTAAACAGCATAATCTCAAGGCTTGATATAGAAAAAGATGCAACCATCAAAAATCTTGAAGATCCGATGTGGAGAAAGGGACTTTCTTCAGTTCTCGAAGGACTGGCAAAGTATGGTGTACAGAAGCCTTTCACAGCTTACTCACCCTTTTTAGTTGTATGGAATTTCACCAATGCTTGCAATCTTAGATGCAAGCATTGCTACCAAGATGCATCAAAGCCAATGGTGGATGAGCTCAATACCTATGAAGCACTGAAGGCTGTTGATAAGATGGGTGAGGCTGGAGTGGCGTATGTTGCCTTGTCTGGTGGTGAACCACTGGTAAGGAAAGATTTTTTCAAAATTGCTGAGAGGATAAGGGAAAATGAAATGGCTTTCTCTCTAGCAACCAATGGAACGCTTTTAACCAAAGAAAATGTTAAAAAGCTTTCAGATTTAAACTGTCTCTTCATTCAAATATCTTTAGATGGTGCAACTCCTGAAACACACAATTCATTCAGAGGAAGACAGAGCTTTGAAAGAACAATTCAAGGAGTGAGGAATGCTGTTGAGTCTGGTATTACAGTTGGAATTGCCACAACTGTAACTAGGCATAACCTAAAAGAGGTTTTTAAAATCATCGATCTCGCTGAAAAGCTTCATGTAGACATATTCATGCATTACAACTTCATACCAACAGGTAGGGGAAGGGAAATAGTAAATCTTGATCTCACACCTTATGAAAGAGAAGAATTTTTGGAGATGCTGGCTTCGCAAATTCCGGAAAGAAAGATATCTTTGCTGTCAACAGCTCCACAATACAGCAGGATATGCTCCCAGTTTTCTATGCTCAGTCTAACCCACTTTGATACTATTGGTCAAAAAAACAGCGATCTTAACTTTTTGGCTGAATTTGTTGGTGGTTGTGGAACTGGCAGACTTTACTGTGCTTTACAGCCAAACGGTGACATAACTCCATGTGTTTTCATACCCATAGTAGCAGGGAACATAAAAAGTAATGATTTGCTAGACATCTGGCACAATTCTGAGATTTTCAGAAAAATAAGGGATAGAAAGAAGTTTTTAGGCTGTGGGGAGTGTAAATTTGTTAACATTTGTGGCGGATGTAGGGCAAGAGCCTTTGCATACTACAATGACATTCAAGGTCCAGATCCGGGATGCATTATCAACAAGGAATACTGGGAAATGATAGCCCATAAGTATGAAAAAGAGGTTGAAAACGTCATTTTATCCCTATGATGTAATCTTTCAATGATGGGTGGAGATCAACAGAGTATCCATTTACCTTTAGACTGAAATTAAACCTTCCATCAATGATTGATTCAGACCTGAGCTTTAACTCGTTTTCTTTGCCATTCTCAATTTTTACATGGAAGACATCTGAAAACAGCCTTGATATAAGGATCTCATCTCTCTTGGACTGTGCTCCAGCTATCATCAAACCCACAACAGTTCCACCTTTGCTCTCAACCTTTTTGATGAGGTTTGAAAGAAAGAGATAGGTCTTTTCCAAGTTGTGAATCAGAATCAATTCTGAAATCATGGTTAGGCAAACAGATGTTTTTCCTTTAAACTCGTCCATAGACTTTGAAAGGATTATGTTTATCTCGTTGAGATTTGCTATGTTAATGTCTCTCGAATTGAAAACCTTGAGCTTCTGCTTCCTTCCATAAGCCTCCACAATCCTGTTAACAACCAGCGGATTTTCAGATGAAAACCAGATGATGTTGTCAGATATGCTCGATACTATGGAATAACACAGCGATGGCCCAGGGAATCCTGTGTCTGAAATTACAAGGTAGTTCTTGACCATTTCATCAGCACTCCTGCTATCCTTTATCTAGCATCACTTTGAGCAGTTAACAAGTTTAGTTGAAATCAATCATATATTTTATTTTTCCCACTTGTTGTTAAAAAGTTAACCGCCAGATATTACCCTCAAAACCTTAACAACCCCATCGTCAACATGAGAGTCTATAGGTATCGGTTGTGTATCCTTAACAACAACAACCGTTTCCGGATTGATTCCAATCTCTTCAAGAACATCAGAATACGTTTTGCCAGCTTCCACCTCAACCTCTTTCTCCTTAAACTCAAAACCTCCTAAAAAGGTTAATTTCAACCTAATCTTCTTCTGGCAGGATCTCCTTTGCGACCTCATGTATGTCCCTTTCCTCAACTGGGTTTTTTATATCTTCCACATTTTTTATCAAGAGTTTCTCCTCTTTCATCTCTTCCTTCTTTGTCCCCTTTCTTTTAAATAGCCTCCAGTTGAACCTCCTCATGCTCGATCACAATAAAATAGTTGTGTTTTAGACTATATTAACATTGCCCGTGGTTTGATAAAGATTTCAAAGCTGATATTATTTAAATAAAGTAAGCAAATCGTCTCTTTTCTTCTTAGAGAGAAGTTCCCTGAGGACTCTCTTCAGCTCTGAAAGCTCACCTTTTTTAGCAATTGCAGGAACAACACTTCTCTTCTCCACCTTCATGGCTCTGGATATAAACTCAAGGGTCTCCTGCTTTTTCTCAACTTTGTCAAATTTGTTCGCACAGACAACAACATCTATCCCAACGTCCCTCATGAAATCTGCCATCTCTATATCTACTGGAATGTATCCTCTCCTGTCCCATCTCTCAACAATCTCTCTGAATGAGCGGGAGTCAACAACTATAACTCCGGCGAAGATTCTCTCTGCATTCTCCTCTATATACCTCACAATGAAATCCTTTATTCTCTCATTGAAATCCCTTTCAAATCCCCTAATATACCCAAAACCCGAGAGGTCTGTGGCAAGAAAATCCTTAAATCTGAAAAAATTTGGGGATATCGTTGTTCCGGGCTTCTTACCCTTTCTAACCCTCACCTTAAAGAGATTTGAAAAAACCGTGGACTTACCTACATTTGATCTGCCTGCAAACACAAGCTCAATGCTAACCCGGCCAGAGTCCATAGTATGCATTCAGCACTATTGCAAGAAAGCCAACTAAAATTCCAAAAATGATCACAGACTTTGGACTGATTTTTATCTGGGTTTTCTCCTCTTCAAAGTATCTCATTATACCTGCAGATGACATCAGAGGTGGTGTCTTCTCCTTTTTAGGCATGGAGAACTCTATTATATCTGGAGTATTTAACCTTATCCATGAATCAATACCCAGTCTTTGATGCTATCAGTGGTGAAAGAGGCTTAT
Source organism: Geoglobus sp. (assembly GCA_015523645.1). GTDB lineage: Archaea > Halobacteriota > Archaeoglobi > Archaeoglobales > Archaeoglobaceae > Geoglobus. The sequence goes on from WAJY01000155.1 coordinate 6,962, forward strand.
TGCTCAAGGATGGTGGATGGAGATTTGAGATATCAGATGTTGAGCCCAAGTACGTAATCTTCCCTTCCTTTTTTAATGCACACACCCACCTTGGAGATGGCTTCTTCGAGGCTCTTCCAATGCCGGTTGATGATCTTGTAGGTCCGGGAGGTCTTAAACACAAAATGCTGGAGAGTAAGGGAAGA
>WAJY01000156.1 GCA_015523645.1 Geoglobus sp.
ATATTGACCTCTCGAAAATTCTGTGGGAAGTTACATCCGGGATGATTCTCTCGTATTCACCTGTTCTCAAACAGCATACTCTGAATTCTGTTGGGATTTCATGCCCTGTAATTCTGTTAACATCACTCCGGTGAAGAGAACCGAAGAGGGAGATGTAAAAGAGAATGTCGGTGTCTTCTGAGCTTATTTTCTCTAAATCAGAAAAAATTGTGTCTATCCTTTTGTCAATGATTTCATGTCTTGAAAGATTTGCTATCCCTCCGGATTTAACAAACGGTATGGCTGTTGTTCCATATGCTACAAAGCCTTCAGAAATTTCTGTTGCTATTTTTATCTCTTCTTCGCTGAGATTTAGTTTTAAAGCCTCGTTGAGGTTTTGAGAACTCTGAATGTAAAATCCTCGTCTGGAGAGAGATTTTGCTCCTCCACGATTTCGCTCTATTTTTTCCCGTCTCATCTTCAAACCATGCTCACCACTTCAGCGATCAATAAAAGAAGTCAATGCTAAAAGGTCTTTTGGATGAACAAAAAGAGATTGAAATTAAAAATCCTTTCATCTTTACTCTACTTCTATGCGGTATCTTTAAGGAAAATCGAGCAAATCCGCCTCTTTTCCAGAAAATAAGCCAATAATCAATCAGAATCACTATAATTGAATTAAAATAATTATAAAAATCTCTAAATTTTTCTAAAATCGGAAGCTAAAACATTTTTAAACTCTAGTTTTAAATCAGCCTCATGAACTTCGAAAAGGTGAAACCTCCCGAGGAGGGGGATAAAATAGTTTTTAAAGATGGTAGGCTTGTCGTTCCAGACGACCCAATCATACCGTATTTCGAGGGTGATGGTATAGGTAAGGATGTCGTTCCGGCTGCAATTATGGTTTTGGATGCAGCAGCAGAAAAAATTGGGAAAAGCATAGTCTGGTTTAAGATTTATGCTGGAGAAGACGCTTACAAAATCTATGGGGAATATTTGCCAGATGACACGTTGAATGCTGTAAGAGAATACAGGATTGCTCTGAAAGGTCCGCTTACAACTCCTGTAGGGGGAGGGTTTAGAAGTCTGAATGTAACGATAAGGCAAAGACTGGATCTTTATGCCAATGTCAGACCTGTTTACTATTTAAAAGGTTTTCCAAGTCCTCTGAAAAACCCAGAGGTGGTGGATCTTGTTATATTTAGAGAGAACACGGAAGATGTTTATGCTGGCATTGAATGGCAAAAAGGAAGTGAAGAGGCAAAGAAGCTTTTAAAGTTCCTTTCTGATGAGTTTGGAGTTCACATACGTGAAGATTCTGGAATTGGGATAAAACCGATAAGTGAGTTTGCCACGAAAAGGCTTGTGAAGCTGGCAATTCAGTATGCGATAGACAATGGAAGGGAGAGTGTAACCTTGGTTCATAAGGGTAACATAATGAAGTACACAGAAGGAGCATTCAGGGACTGGGGATATGAGGTTGCGAAAGAGGAGTTTGGGGATGTGGTTATAACAGAAGATGAGCTGTGGAACAACTATGATGGCAGAGTTCCAAAGGGAAAGATAGTTATCAAGGATAGAATAGCAGACAACATGTTCCAGCAGCTCTTAACTAGGACAGCCGAATACGATGTGCTTGCAATGCCTAACTTGAATGGTGATTACATGAGCGATGCAGCAGCAGCCTTGGTTGGAGGTCTTGGAGTTGCTCCAGGAAGCAACATAGGCGATGGCATGGGGGTTTTTGAGCCGGTTCACGGCTCTGCTCCCAAATATGCTGGGCAAAACAAGGTCAATCCTACGGCTGAAATTTTAACGGGGGTGCTGATGTTCGAATATCTTGGCTGGAAAAGAGCAGGAGAGATGATAAAGAGGGCTATAGAACTGACAGTCGAGGATAAAATTGTAACGTATGATTTGCACAGACACATGGGTGGGAAGCTTGTAGGCACGAGAGAGTTCGCTCAGGCAGTGGTGGAAAGGCTTGAAAGTACATGAAATAACTCAAGAGTCTTATTTCTCTTTTTTCATCTTATTCAATCCTGCTATCACTGAAATAATGGAAACTACAACAATTTCCAAATCAAATCCGGGACTTCTCTCAGCCTTATCGATTAGTTTTTTCATCTTTCTCTCGTTTTCAAGGAATTTCATGTAGTTATTAATTTCCCGTAGATTTTTTGTAAGCTGATACCATCCAAGCTTGAATGTAGAGTAGTCTGGCCCTCCCATTGCTGAGCCATGTCTCAGTGATGTGGCATAGAACAACCAGTTTTCCACCCAGAGTCTTTCAACGTATTCATCAAATAGATTCGAATTGTTTATCAGTCCTTCCTCCCATGCTTTAATGAGCATTTTAGTTGCAACAAGTGTCATTGAATTGCTCTCATTCACGGTCCTCTCAAACTTTTCAAAGTGTCTTTCTGCAAAATCTCTTGAATGACACTGATCGCATATTCTAAGGAATTGCTCCTTCCTCTTAGCCATCTCACTGCGGTCTATCAGATAGTCTTTCGCGAGTTCTCCAGTTAAAGTTGCTGGAAGAGGTAAGCCGTTTGAGTTTTTTATTTTCCACGTAGCCCCATCCTTTGGCTGTGGATGGGCATAGATCCCAAAAATTCTGATGTAAATTCTTGAATCAAAGTTGTGGGTTCTTTTGGCAATTATCCTACCGCTATCATCTACAAGCAGCGATGAATGACACACTGCACACGATGGGGCTTTGAAATGTTTTCCTGGAACCCAGGGGACTGCAGTCATGTTATAATCTTTGTATTCAGTCAGAAATATATTTCCGTGCTTGCTCTCCTTCCATACATTATATGCCGGCACGTCTGGCTCGAGATGGCACTGTGCGCAGGTATAGGGGTTTCTTGCCATCTCTATCGAAAATCCATGTCTTGGATGACAAGCGGTGCACGCTCCTCTGCTTCCATCAGGGTTTATTCTCCCAACTCCGTGATTTGGCCAGCCCTCAAGTTCAGGTATCGTTATCCCCGTATCGCTCTCTTTCATCCCTTTAAAAGTAACTCTTGTGCCATGGCAGTAGTAGCAGGTTTCATTCTGAGCATTAGTTGAGCTTGAAATTACCTTTAAACCTTTACTGTAGTTGTAAATCGCTGTTGATACTTCGACAAGCTGGTGGTAGATGGGGTTATTATCCAAGTTTTCAACAGCATGGGATTTTACACTTTTCATGTACTCCCTGTACTCAGTTCTGTGGCAGACTGAACAATCTCTGGGTGAAACAATAACGTTTATTACAAAACCCATGTGGTTAAATGAGTCAGTGTGATTTGCTGCGTTTAAAGAGTGACACTCATAACAACCAACAGCAACATCTCTCATCCAGTCTGGAGGTATGCTGCTTATTCTCCTCTCGATCTCTGGTTTATCAAAAGCTTCTGTTGGGGTTATTTTTGAGTGCCTGCTTCTGTTCCAATCTTCTACAATTCCGGGTGTGTATTTTTTATGACAGTAAATGCAAGCTTTACTTTCATCGCTAAGATCTGCTGAGAGAGCTGGATTGATTATGAGGAAGGTGAGAAATATGATTTTGAAAATATTTCTCTCCATGAAATCATTTTACTCAACGAAATTATTAACATTTACTGTCTGAATTGATGTTTTTTCAGAAGGGATTTCAGATGGAGCTTTCTCAGAGAAGCCTGATAAAGAGACTCCGGCTCATCTGAATTAAGACTCATGTGAGATCTTTTGCAATTATACCAATCTACAACTCATCCATCGTATCGAGATACCTCATTTTAGCCTCCAAAGTTCCAAAAACCTCTTAATCTTACTATTCGTTTAGGATGAGTTACTCTTGCAATGATATGTCTAATCTCATTCTCAGCAAGAAACATCTCGAATTTTGAGACACCTTTAGCCTTCTTGCCTGCAAATGCCTAGAACTGAGTCCCTCTGTCGGTGAGAATTGATTCTGGCTTTCCATAATCGTTTATCGCTTTTTTCAAAACTTTGATTGCATTCTCTGCTGTTGCACTCTCAAACACCCCATATCCAGTTACTAAGCGGGAACTTCATCTAAGTAGGCAATTATCCATTTTCTGTTAAAATAAAACCAGTCAGCATGCCACAACTACATGGAATGCTTCCTTTCGTAGTGAACCACTTTTTTCTCTTCTTTTTGTTCTTCTCTTCCTTTGCATAACCGTTCATTTTCAACACTTCATGGATTTTGTTCTTGCTTATGTTGCATTCCTTATGCTTTAAGATCGTTTGGAGAACTATTGCATTGCATTTGTATTCTTCGTAGACTTCTTTTATAGCATTTGTCTCTTCCTCTGTTAGTTCCTTTCTGGGTCTTCACGGTTTTCTTAGTTTTGGTATTTCTCCTGTTTCTCTGTATTGCTTGTAGATCTGATTTACTCTTCTTGGTGTTATTTTCTCGATTTCTGATACTATTTTACTTAGCGTTCCCTTCTCTTTCTCTCTGATTTATCCATCGAATGGTTTTTTATCAAGTTTCACACTGGCGTTAGTTGAAGTAGGAAATAATTTTGGGGAAACAACCTGCCTTAAACATCAAAAGTTTTTAATATTGTTTTATATATATTTAACATAACTGATATCCTCGAACAGATTTGTGGAGGTTGTATATTCACTCGCATGCTCGACAATTGCCTTGCTTTTTATTTACTTTGCATTTTACACCTACTACAGCAGAAGACCTTTGGATTAGGTGAAGGATATGGCAGAATGTGAGAAATTACGAAGATGGTTTCAATCATTTCAGAGCTATGCCATGCAAGAAAGCTTGATACCTGGATCGCTATGCTGTTGCTATCCATAATTTTTCGGGTAATTCTAGCGTGACATTCAAGGCAACCCTGAAGGAGATGAATGAATCGCTCTTGCCTATTGGAATATACTCATGGTCTTTAATGAAATTCTACTCCTCAAAAAAGGGATTGGAATGAAGACGAGAATAAAAGAGTTCAGAGCTAAATACAATCTTACTCAGGAGGATCTAGCAAGAATGGTTGGTGTTAGAAGGGAGACAATCGTTTTCATAGAAAAGGGAAAGTACAACCCATCTCTTAAACTGGCATACAAAATTGCAAAAGCCCTAAACACAACAATTGAAGAGCTTTTCATTTTAGATGATGAGATTGGTAATTTAATCTCAGAAACATAACTTTTTCACCTTCTCTTCTTAAGTGTTTAGTGTTTCAGCTGAGCATCTTTTCCTCCCACTCCTTGAGATATCCTGAGCTCTTGCTCACATCCACGAAAAGACTCTCCGCTCGCTCAACGTCCTCAATCTCTATCTTTCCTGAATTTCTTGTTTTTGAAATCTCGCTCGCTGGAGCAATAAGCTGAATAGCATATCTGAGGCTGTTTTTGTAACCTATGTCTGTTAGCTTTTCTAGTGCCTTCTCATCTACAACAACACCCATCTCTGCACACCTTGTCTCAATTATGAGCCTTATCTCATCTCTCTCATATGGCTCTGTGGTTATTATGAGCAGTCTGTCAAGAAGATCCAGCGGTATCCCATGTGGAGATACTACATCTGTGCCCCTGATCCTTGCAAAACCTCTGTTTGAGGCGAGAATTATAATCGGTGACATTTCAGACTCCATGGCTCTATTCATGAATGCAAAGAGCTCGATGTCCATGAGATGAGTCTCATCTATAAACAGAACTCCAGGTATTAGCTCTGCTACACCTTGTTCAATCCAGTCCTTAACCTGTTCATCAACAGCCTGTCTTATCTCATTGTCAATCTCTCTGCTCTCTGATGAGAAGAGACTTAGTATCGTGCTTCTTCTGGCTTTTGCCTCGTCAAGATCATGCAGGGTTACAACATAGGTGTACTCTTTGTCTTTCTCAACATCTCCGTCTGGAACGTCCACAATCTCCTCTCCCTCTATGTCAAATCTCTTGCCACTGCTTGTTTTGCCAACCTTTGTCACCCTTCCTGTCTCCTTGTCTATGATTATCACATCTCCCTTGGCTATCCCTGCATACATGAACTGCAAGGCTATTCTGCTCCCAACGCTGAATCTTCTCCTCTCTTTTTTTGTTGCTAGGGTTATCGTTGCCGATTCCGGAACTTTCTGTGTTGGATTGTAGGGATTTGGAACCATGTTGTAGTCCAGCTCCACAACCTCTCCCTCAAGCACCCTCCTTGTGTCCCTTATTCTGACACCTATGGCTTTTCTCATCGTCTGATATAAAGCCTCGGTTTTCTTCATCTCACTGCTGTAGAATTCGCTTGCAGATACCTGAACGAATGGAATGTCCTTTCCAAGCTCCTTGCTTATTGCAAGAGCTATTGCGGTTTTTCCTGTTCCTGGAGGACCTGCCATGAGAATTCCTCTGCCAGCCATCTTTCCATCCTTGATCATCTTGACTATTATTCCTGCTGCCTCTCTGGCTTTAATTTGTCCCACAAGCCCTCCACCTATTTTTTTTGCCCTCATTCCTTCGTCAAGTCCTAAACCTGTGATGTGGGAATGAGCGCTGTATCTTTCAAACTTCTGGGTTATCTCCCTTATCTCCTCCATAACAATCACCACTTTCAATGGATTTGAATTTCAATATAAATATTTCTCTAAAACAATTTTTAGTTTTAAATGCATGTTATCAAGAGGGATGTGAGATGGGAAGAAAACCTTTGATTTTCTCTCTCATCCTGATCTTACTTCTGTCTTTAGCCGTTTTTCTGGGCTTGAAGCTCTTAAAGGAAGAATCTTATCCAGAGGTGGAGAAGAAAGAAAGGTTTGAAGGTGTTGGAGAGAATTTATCAAAAGAAGAATTGGTTGTAAATTCCGGTATAGTGGATTTGACTGAAGGTGGGAGTGCATGGTATGACATTGATGGAAAAATTATAGGAAGGATAAGCCTTGCTACAGATTTCCTAAGGATTGACTTGAATCTTACAAGGCTTGATGTTTATGGTTATGATGGATCAAGATTGTATGAGATGGATTTTTCCAAATGGATCGTGGGAAACGCAAGCTTGGAGCGTGCATTCAAAGCTGGAGACGTTAGGGTTTACTACTTTGACTGGTTAAAGCAAAAATGGAGACTTTGGCAGAGAGGTAGGAATAATTCAACACATGGAATGCCTGATTTTGAGCATCCAGCCTTTAGGCAGGCTTTCAAGTGGATGATAAGCTTCAATCAGGAAGCTTCAAGCCTAAATTTAACTTTTTACATAACGAGCCACGATCCATACATCAGAATTTTGCTAAATTCTAATGGTGAGGATAGAATAATCTCAACTATAGAGCCAATGAAGCTGAAAAAGATTGGCGTAGAAGCACCTCTTTCAGATTACAGAAAACACCTGCTTGACTGGAATCAGAGGAACAGCAAATTTAGCGGAAATCCCTGGTCTTTGGCTGTTTGGAGCGACACTGCCCAAGGATTGGTAGGGCAGATGTTCATAATGAAGCCCAGTTCTGGGGTTGAGATCAGAAAGATAACAAAATACTACGACAATTTAAACAGATTTGTTCAGAGTCATGCCTACGATTTTTTCAATTGGGAGAAGAACAGCACTGAGAACTGGTACAGCTACGAGTTCTACATAAAAAATGAGAGAGAGGTTGAACAAGATGTCTTGCTTGAAAATTTTGTGCCAAATGCTATTGAGAGGGTTGAAGTCTCAGTTTACGATGGTAATAATTACATCCCAGTTGGAGTTTGGAGCAATAGAAACTTCGGCAAGCCCGTTTATTTCACGGATGTGCTCGGATACAAACATTACATGATAGTTCACGAGCCTATATATTTTGGTGGTAAAACCAGATCGGGTGTTGAAACCTCCAGTTACCGTGGAGTCCTAAACAGAGTGTTGATGGAGTTCAACCTTGCAAAAGGTTATGTCAATGATCCAAGCGTTTATGGCGGAAGCCAGCTCAGATTGAGGCTGAAGTTTTATTATAAAGAACCGGGATATGCCACATTCCTTTTCTCAACTGACAACCATCCGAAGTATGGATTGGGAAATATGCTTAGTCCATATGTGCTGCTTTACAACTACAGTAAAGAAGATCATCCACTTTTCGTATCTGCAGACTTCACCAAGGCAGAATTCTTTGTCACATCGGATGAGAATGAAGTCATTAGAGAATTGGGCTTTTACATAAGCCTGTCCCCAAATGATGATTTCATCTTTTCCCTAGGCTACACTGGACAGGTTGATGCATGGAGAGACGACAACAGAAACGAGATTCCTGACATCTTTGAAACTTCAGCCTTTGAGTGGAGCAGTGAGAATCTTTCAAAAGTTTCTAGAGCTTCTCTAGTTTATTATGACATCAGAAAATGGACTGTGGAGAAAGCAAGGGAGGATATTGTGAGGAATGAGGTTGAATTGACTTGGCATGGAAGCTATAGCTCACCTAGGTACTTTGGGCTTGGAATACCTTGCATAACTGAGAAGGAAGAGTATTCAGTCTCGGTTGTAAGGAATCTTAAGGGAAAGCTCCACCTTCTGAGTGAAGCGGGCAATCACATAGCCTTTGCAACCTCCTATGATGTTAGGGAATTTTATTACCAGCACTTTGATTTTGACTACACGACCTCTGTGTTCAACATAAGCATAAGCTACCAAACACAGTCCGGACTTCCCTATAACTCCTACACAGTTGTTGAGATAAGGGATATGCTGAGAAAGATATACAGGGCTGATGAGATACCTGAGGGAAAGAGAAACATGCCGGACTTGAAATACTGGAAAGTGAGAATTCTCAGGGATGGTTTGCCTGACACATCAAACTGGGATGTAAGCTATTATGAAGATCTCTTTAAGAGGTTCGATACATTCTCATCCATCAACTACTCGATCATGATAACAATTGATCCATCTGTTGAGGTAAAGATAGACTACAGCAAGAAAATAGGAGAAAACAATCTCCAGATTGCCTTCGATTACGGATACATGTGGGAGACCTATTTTGATAGCCGAATGGCAGTGAAAAAGGCAAAGGATGCTGGGTTTAAGATGGCACGGATACATCTTAGGACTCTATACAAGGGTGTTAGGTGGCCCCCAAGTCCATCACTTGGATGGGATCCTGAAGCCCATAGCTCAAAAGGCTATGACTGGTCTATGCTTGATTACTGGATCTTGAGAGTTGTAAATGACTGGCAGATGATACCGATGATGAGCATAGGAGGGTCAAAAAAGATTGCCGTACCAAAAAACATGCCCTACATAAAAATTGGAAAAGGCAAAATACTCCCTGCAAAGACTGATTTTGCGAGGTATTTTGCAGATGTGGTCAAGCACATAGTTGTTGATCTAAACATCTCTCCTGTGTATCTTGAGGTTATGAATGAGCCAACGATAACAAATGACACCGTTGCATTGATGTATGTTGAGCTTTACAATGAGGTGAGAAGGAAGGTGGAGGAGGAGCTAAAGCCCTACAACAAAACAATAGGCAGAGACGTTTACCTTGGAATCAACTACATTGACAGATGGCAACAGCTAAGGAAACCCTTCTTCTACCATGTATACCAGCATGCTGAAGATCTGGAATTCGCGTCAGTCCATGATTATCCAGGTGGCTGGGGGCATTGCTTTTCATCTTGGGTGAAAAATCTTGATTACAAATTTTATCCACCAAACAACAAGCATGGGTGGATGACCGATGAATTTGCTGTAAAAAATGCATACAACTACACAGCTCTTCATGGCATCGATCCTAGGGTGACATTTAGGGAAATGAAGGAGAGGTGGAAAGGAAAGTTTGGACATGACCTCATCCTGATGAACACCGAGGCAAATTTCAACTCGGCATGGGAGTTTGGAAGCGATCCGAGACAGCAGAATCTGATTTCAGCTGTTGTTCATGCAATAATGCTGAAAAACTTTGCAATAAACAACTTTTCAATCTACACGTTTTTCCAGCTTGCAAGCATGCACACTCCAGAAAGTCCGATGTACAAGTATGGAGGATTTGGGCTTTGCATAATGGAATCTAACCCACCTCACAAGCCATTTGCACCTTACTGGGTTGCATATCTATGGGGAAATTACATGAAAAAAGGCTCCGATATTCTAGCTTACGAGATATCTGATCCTGACTTGATTGACATTCTGCCTGTAAAAACTGAGGATGGATACAGGGTATGGGTTATCAACAAGGTGGATTCTGCGGTAACCATTAGGGTGAACAAGCCAGATTTTCATTTCTCAAGGATTACAATGTACATTCTGGACAGAAAAAGCTACAATCAGACATACGATCCAGCCTTGGATAGAGTTGTTTTTGGAAACAGAAGCATAAGGATTGTTAGCTTGAACACAGATGAGCCAATAGAGATGAAGCTTGAGGGATATGCAGTCGGAATTTTGGAGATGAGGATTTAAAAGGCAGAATATTGGAAGCATGCTGAAAATGCGAAAATGTTATTTAACCACCTCAGAGATCATTCAGTATGAAAAAATTCCTCGCATCACTTGTTTTAATTCTACTTCTTTTAACACCAGCCTTTGCTCAGTTTGAGAACTCAAGTGAGAGAACAATAAAGGCTGTTGCTGTTGTAAGTGGTGAAAACAGGGGAGCGGTGATAAACATAACTGTAATTGTCACCCCGGGAAACGGAAAGGTGTTTGTTTCAGTTTCACCCTTCACAGAAATCGACATGCAGGGAAGTGCTCAGCTCTCAGCCCTTACTGCGTGCGATCTAACAGGAAAGGATTTTCTCAAGCATGACTTCTTTTACATAATAGAGGCGAAATCAACGATAGTTGGTGGTCCATCTGCTGGAGCGGTTATGACAATAGCAACAATTGCTGCACTAGAGAACCTAACCCTAAGAAAGGATGTTTTCATGACCGGGATGATATATCCCGATGGTTCAATCGGTCCAGTTGGCGGGATTCCCTACAAGCTCGAGGCTGCAGCAAAAAATGGGGCTAAGATTTTTCTCATTCCGAAAGGTCAGCGAATTTCACAGATTCAGAAGACAGTTGAAAGAAAGCAGGGACCTTTTGTAATAATAAACACGAAAACTGAAACGGTCGATCTCGTTGAATACGGAAAAAAGCTTGGAGTTGATGTGGTTGAGGTTGATAACATAAATCAGGCGTTGAATTACTATGCTGGAGTTGAGCTAAAACAAGAGGTTGGAAATGTGACTCAGGAAAAGTACTCCAATCTGATGAAAATCCTTGCAGACAGAATGAAGTCTGACACCACATCACTCTATTCTGAATTTGAAAGGATTGCTGGAGAGGAGGTAAAGAAGAGAGTTGATGAGAAGATAAGCCAGGGAGATGAGTATTATAACAAAGGCTACTTCTACTCAGCAACCAGTTCATACTTCACAGCAAAAATTCTGATGAGGCAGGAGATATACAGGAACAAGATCAAGGATGAGGCTGAACTGAGTTCTGAGATCAGAGTCATTCAGGATGAGATTGAGTCTGTTAGAAAGGTTGCAGAGTCATACGAGCTTGGACTTGCCTCTTTCCAGATAATCGGTGCTTCACAGGAAAGACTTGCAAAGGCTGAAAACTACTTGAAGAAGGCTATGAATGCTGAAAGCTGGGACTCTGCAATCTCAAATCTAGCTCTTGCGAGGGAAAGGGTTGAGAGTGCCAAGGTGTGGATGTCCATACTGCCTGAGATTAAAAAGGATCGGATCATGGAGAGGGATGAGATTGAGAAAAGGGCAGAGTTTTATCTAAGCACAGCAGAGTCAATCTTTGTTTACTCGGAATCAATCGGAGGAGCCAGATCACTGCTTTACGGGGACAATTCCGCAGACGAAAGCTTGAAACTTGCAGAAACGCTGTACAACGATGGATATTATGCGGGAACTATTTTTTCAGCAATTGACAGCATGGTGAAATCAGCCCTGGCAATCGAGCTTATAGGGATAAATTCCGAGGAGGAGCTTAACAAGAGAATTGAGAGCTCAAAGATCTCAGCCCAAAATTCAATAGGGAATGCTGAGAAATATACAACACCAATGCTTGCCTATGCCTATTACGAGTTTGCAGAAACCTCCGAAGGTTTTTGGAAGCTCTACTACTACAAGCTTTCTGAGAGAATTGCAAAGACACTGTCAAACATCGCTGGAAAGCTGGAAGTCAAGCTTGTTAATGTTGAATACAGGAATCCGGAGATCAAGACAACTCCTGAAGTTAGAACAATAGCTGAGGATTACATTGTTAGGCTTCCAGGCTTTGATCTTATTGTTAGCGTTACATCTGTGTTAGCAGCACTAGCAATCCTGAGAACAGGGTTGAGAAGAAGTTGACTCCTGCATTGTCAAGCAAGCCCCTTTTCTCGAGTGTTGCGCCGAGAAAGCTGTCAATATGAACACCAACGAATCCGGCAATCATGGCTATCAAAGCCTCTTGAAAGCCAAGAATTCCTGAAAGTAGGGAGTAGATTGAGATTATCAAGCATCCGATAAATGCCGAAACCTCTCCAATTGCCGAAATCCCACCGCTTTCTCCGGCTTTAACCCTCCTTAGATTTGTTATCAGATACACCTTTTCCGACAACTTTCCTATCTCACTTGCCATCGTGTCTCCTAATGCGGTTGAGAGACTTGCAATGAAGGCAATTGAGTAGGCTCTGTTTCCAAAAAAGCTGTAGTTCAGTGTGAAGAAAAGAGCTGGAAGGCTGTTGGCAAAAACATTGACGAATCCCCTTGCCCCTCCTGCCGGTTCTCCAACTCCTAGCAACTCCTTCTCTTTGAACCTGTATTTGGTTACAGCAGATCCGAAAGCGTAAAAAAGTATCAAAGCCAAGAAGAACCTTATGTCGGATGACACTATTATTAGCATTCCAACTATGGTTGCTGACATCAAGCCTGTCTCATCTGCAACTCCAGAGCGGTATGCAACAAGGCTGAGAAGGAATGCTATCACAAATCCGAGGGCAAGCTCTCCAACACTCACGTTTATTCTGTAAATGTCAAAAACTGTGAAAACGATCAGATTTGTTAGGATTAAAGGTACTGAGATGTTTTCATTTCTGTATGCGTAAAGGATTAAAGCGGATGCCAGAGATGAGGTCAGGGAGATGAGTATTCTCAGTGGAACATTCCAGGGATTGCTGATGTAGGAAAGAAAGAGAAATGAAAGGAGGAAGTATATGGGCATGCTGAATGAATAATGAAGTCTCTTTCGAAAGGAGGAGACGAAGAGAGAGGAGATTACAACATATTGAGGGATGTTACCAAAGCGCAAAACAAGAATCAGAAAAAGAGCAATCATCATTGCCGAAAAAGAGTCATCCAGCGTTCTTAGGTTTATTCTACCTTCCTTTAATTTTTTTGATGAAAAAAGAAGGAAAGCGAGAACTAAACCTAATGCTTGATTAAACTGGATTTTTGGATACATGTAAGCCAGAAATGCAAGGAGCACATCCATTGGAAAGCTTTTAAAATCTGACAATATAAAATTAACCAATGCTAAATTTTATCTACAAAATTTATGAAAGAAGGCTGGAAATGAAGCTTAGAAGGGGAAGCATGCCGAAGCATGTGATGGTTGTGATGTCATGTGATGAATTCAGCCATGGCAAGCTAAACCTCCTGAACTTTCTTCGTTGGTGTGAGAGCTTCTCAATAAAGGAGGTTACAGTTGCACTTGACAAAAAAGATGTTGTTGAAGACGTTGAGAATTTAGCAAAGAATGTTGAAGGCAAGGTAAGGATAATATCCGATGGATTTGAAAAGGAGATCGGAGAAGGAGAGTTTGTGGTTAACATGAATCTTGGACTCGGGGGTAAGGAAGAGATAATCAGCGCTGTGAGAGAACTTGCGGAAGAGGTTAGAAAGGGATTGCTGGATCCTGAGATTGTTGATGAGGGTGAGATTGAAAGGAGGCTGAAGATAAAGTCAGAGCCAGATGTTATAGTTAGGGCAAGTATGAAGTCAAATGATTTTCTGATATGGCAGAGCATATACAGCGAGCACGTTTTTTTCGATCTAGACTGGAAAAATTTAAGATACATCGACTTTCTTAGAATTCTGAGGGAGTATCAGAAGAGGGAGAGAAGATATGGTAAATAGGTATCTTAGGATCGTCAGGGTGATAGCAGATTATCAGTTTGGAAAGAATGCGGGAAGTGTTCTGTTTCCAGATTCCTGCCACTTCATAATCTCTCCAAAAACAGGGAAGGTGAGGCAGGTTGTTTTGAACGGCAGAAGAATAGCAACGGTAAAGCCTGATAGCGGTTTGCTCTCACTGAGCATCGAAGGGGCGAGATTGCTAAAGAATCACTTTAAATATCCAAGTCTGAGGGTTGTTGTTGACAGCAGAGTAGGAGAATTTATTGCAGAGGGTAAAAGTGTATTTGCGAAGCATGTTGTGGATGTTGACGAGAGCATAAGGGCTGGGGATGAGGTTATAGTTGTTGACGAAGGAGATGAACTGCTTGCAACCGGCAAAGCCCTGCTTTCTTCATTTGAGATGCTTGAATTCGAGAGAGGGGTTGCTGTTTCTGTAAGACAGGGGGTGAGAAAATGAAGAAGTTCAGGCTAAGCAAGGATGGAAAAACACTGATAGTTTCAAAGGATTCGATTGTTGACAAGCACATAAAATTTGAAGGTTCAATTCTTGCAGGAATCCTCTCCAGCTTTTGGGGGAACATCGAGGCTAGAGAAATTAGGCTTGCTGGAAGGAATTTTGTCGGAGGGGATATTCTTTGCGAGCTCGCAATAATCGGACCAAAAACAGAATTTAATAGAATTATTGCAGAGGGGAATGTTTTGATATTCCCGAAGTGCAAGGGGAATTATGTTAAAGCCGATTCGGTTGTTGTGAAGGAAGGCTGCGTAATCGGTAAGATAAAGGCAAACAGAATTGTTATAGATGGTGTTACGAGGATTGGAGAGCTTGAAGGAGGAAAGATTATTGCTTCGAAGGAGTTATGAATTTGTCCTCAAATCTTTTTAGCTCATCTATTCTCCCAACAACTGCAAGGGTGGAGTTTGGCTCTATTACTCCGCTATCATAAACCTTCCCCTCCTTTTCCATGGCAAGTATGAGAACGTCTTCAAATTCATCCATCTTCATACCAACAATCGCCGAATTCTCATCTATTCTGTATGTTCTTATGAAAATGTTCTCATAAAACAGGCTTTTTTCTGCAACCTCTCTGAATATGCGGGAGAGGAGCATTTGCGATGTTATTGATGTTATGTCAATCACGTAGTCTGCACCAGCAAGAATCATTTTTTCTGCATACTCAGGGTTGTTGCATCTAGCCAAGATTAGCAGATCTCTTTTTCTGTTTCTTAGCATCATGATCATCAGCAAAGCATCAACATCGTTGGGAAGTGCTATGATGGCAGATGAATAGCTTTCAAGATCGATCTCTTCCCAGAGCTCTTCTGACAGAGCATCCCTTTTCAGAAAGTCAACACCGTCCATGATAATCTCCTTAGTATCGATGGCTGTAACCTCGACATTCTTCGAAAGAAGAATCTTGGCAACAGCCTTTCCAACGTCTCCAAGACCTATAAGCAAGACCTTCATGAGTTTACACCACTGAAGAAGCTTGCTATTCTTTCGCTCTTCCCAAAAATAAGAACTAGATCTCTACTGCTCAATTCAAAGTTTTCATGTGGTTTGAACACCATTTTTCCGTCTCTATAAATTCCTATTATCTTTATTCCGTAAATTTCTTCCACTTCCCTCTTTTTCATTCCAACAACCTTTGATTTGGCTGGTAGCATAAGCTCTATCATCCCATAGTCGCCGATAATCCTTCTTATGTCCAAAACTCCAGCTTCCCTTTCCATTATCATCTTTGCAAGCCTCGCTCCCGCAATTGATTTTGGTGTTATTACAGCAGAGACCCCTGCATAGTGGAGGTATCTTGCATAAAAAGGATCTGAAAGAACGGCAATTTTCTGGATGTCTATGCTTCTGAGAGTCAGTAGAACATCCAAGCT
Source organism: Geoglobus sp. (assembly GCA_015523645.1). Classification (GTDB taxonomy): domain Archaea; phylum Halobacteriota; class Archaeoglobi; order Archaeoglobales; family Archaeoglobaceae; genus Geoglobus. The sequence continues at coordinate 15,889 of WAJY01000156.1, forward strand.
CTTCTCAACGTTGTCCCACATTATAACCACACCGAGGGCATCTTTTATGCATGCTTTCTCAATTACATCTCCTGAGGTTTTTGAATATATAACATTGAACCCGCTCTCCAAAGCCTCTACTGCCCTTTCCCTTTCACTCTCAACCACCACGTATCTCAAGCCTATCCTTTCTAGCTCCTTGCAAAGAAATGGTGTTGTCTTTGTGAATCCAAATATGACAATGTGCTGTGAGAGCTCAATTTCTTCAGGAAGGCTTATCAAAAATCTCTTCTCAACCCAGGGAATTAGAAGATATGGAAAGGCTATTCCAAACATGAATATTATTCCGTAAAGCTGAACAGCAATTGAAAAAGCCTTACCCATGTCCGATTTCATGACTATGTCTCCATAACCAACGGTCGTCATTGTTGTTATAACCCAGTAAAAGCCATCCAGAAAGGAGATGTGATCTCCTTCAATTGACTTTATGTAGACTGCTATAACTGAAAGAAAAATTACAGAAAAAATAAAAGAAATGCCTACCCTTATTGCCTTCTTTTTCATTCAGGTTTTTCCATAAGTTTAACCTTTTTAAGGATTTCTCCGTCCTTTGAATGGGGATTTCTGAACACCGTATCATTTCCTTTCTCAATTTCTCTGGCTGAATCGGCAAGCATGGCTGCAATCCTCATCATTTCGTGGGCAGATGCTACGAGCGGTATGTAT
>WAJY01000157.1 GCA_015523645.1 Geoglobus sp.
CTCATTCAAAGCTCATCAACCCTCCTGCTAGCTCCAATGAGGGAATCCATAAAGCCCTTCTCAATCCCAGCAACCAGTCTTAAGCCCTCAGCCGTTGTTCCTCCGGGAGTTGTTATTCTTCTTATGGTCTCGTCAAGTCCGTATTTGGAATAGAGATATGCGGCAGAGTGAAATGCAGAGATACCTGCCTTGATTGCATTGTTATAGCTTATTCCTTGATGCAGTGCTGAGATTATGAAAGCGTGGAAGAGCTTTGAAATTATTGCTGGTGAGCTACCTAGAAAAGAGGTCATTGCATCAAGCTCCCTTTCAGACTCACAGTATATGAAATCCGCATCAAGAAAGCTCAAATGCTCTGATGTTTCAGGAGGGTAGCAAGCAACCGTTCCTCTCTCTTCAATCCCAAGATTTGTCATAGCTCTGAAGGGATTTTCTATATGTCTAAGCATTTCCTCAAGCCTGACTCCAGCAGAAAAACTCACAACAGGCTTTCCCCTTGCAACTTTAGAGATGAGTTCCATGTTTTTCCTGAAAACCTGAGGTTTGAGGGTTATGATGAAAACATTAGCCTTTTCAGCCTCTTCAATCTCTGAAACAACCTCAACAGACTTTGTTTCAGGAAATAGATCCTTTCTTCTTCTTACAGCTATAACTTCAGCATTCTTGCTTGCATTCATGGCAATTGCAGTTCCCAAATTCCCGGCACCTATGATGGCAACCCTCATTTTTACACCTCCATTAGAAAGCTAGCTTACTTGTGTGGAAAGTTTTTGCTATTTTCTTGCTGTTCAGAAACGGGCATGATGTGTGTAGGATCACATCCAATATATCTTTTTTTTAATTCAAACTGGATACTTTCTCTCATTTACCTCCATTTTTCTGAGTAATGCGGAATCAAGGTTTATTCTGCATTCATGAGCAAGGAGTATGGCGTATATCACTACATCACTTATCTCCTCTCCAATCTTTTCTTTGAAATCCTCATCTTCAAGCAAATTTTCGATCTCCTCATCACTCTTCCACTGAAAGAGCTCAAGAAGTTCCCCAACCTCAATTGCAATGGAAACTGCAAGATCCTTTGGTTTGTGATACTTTTTCCAACGTCTTTTATCTCTGAATGAGACAAGCATCTCTTCAATTTCCTTCAGTTCCATAATCTTTGATTTTACTGGACAGGTTTATTCTTTTCTCTCTCAATCGCAATCTCCTCATAGACATTTAGCAAGGCTATAAGTGATGCTGGAAGTGCTATTTCGGTTGGAAATGTTATATAGGGGGTTAGATCAACAACAAAGTCAGAAAGTCTGAGAATTCCTTTGGGCAAGCCAACCCTGCTACCTGCAAATATTACAATCTCATCTGCCCTGGTGAATGCCCTTTTAAGCTCTCCTCTGATCTCGGATATTTGCTTTCCTGTTGGATCTGTTGATATTAGCACGCTCTTCTTCCTCTTCTTGTCTCTGAACGTCTGAAAGAGATCGTGAACGTAAACTTTCACCTCCCTGACTTCTCTCGAATAGCTCTTTCTCTGGACTTTCAGCCTCGACTCCTTTCCTCTTTTCACACCCCTTAGAAACTCGTATAGCTCCTCAGCGTTCACATAACCATAGGGAGCAACTATCAACTCTCTTATCTCAAATGACTGTGCACTTCTCCCTATCCTCTCTCCTATCTCTCTCGCACCTTTCAGGTTTTCCAAATAAGGCATCTGAACAAAGGATATCTTCTCAAAAAACCTTAAACTGTCAATTTTTTCAGGAGTGTACTTTTTTCTTTCCTCTTTTCCATCAATAACTCCAATGTAGGTTTTTTCGTTCACAATCTCAACGTAAACGGCTTTATCTGGATAATTGAGATCAACCTCCTTTCCACTGATCTTCTGAATCTCTTTTCCAAGCCTTATGTTCACATCCATGCTGCTGAAGCTATGTCTCAATCCCCTTCTTGTCGTTCTTATTGCAAATGTCTCAAAATCTCCCATGAATCTTACTATTTCCTCTGCTTTTTCCAATATCCTATCAAGATTACTATCAACAACAAAGATTACTGGAATGGCTTTTTCAACTTCTGGAACCTCCTTTACAGCCTCTAGATCGTCGCTATGAACAACAAGTATCCCTAGATAACCAGAAGGTCTGACATCTATTTCTACGTCTCCGATAATTTCTCTTATCCTTTGCATGGCGATGTACTCCATTCCTCTCTGGGTTTTGACAAGAATCATCAATGGTTGATGGGAAAAACAAGTTTTTTATAAATTGCTGGATAGAGATGAGCTATGCCATACAAAGCCATCTACCTTCCCGTTGGAATTTTAATGGCATGGCTGCTGATGTTTTTCACGCTCTGGTTTGTGAGTGGCGTAATCTTTTACCTAGCCTTAAGATGGGCTGGAATAAAAGCAAGCATTCCTAAGGCAATGCTGGCTATGCTTGTAGGAATTTTGCTGGCATATTTTGTTGCAAGAGCCTTATTGCTTGTTCCAGTGATTGGAATTCTGGTATCTCCGCTAGGCTATGTGATTGCATTTCTGTGGGTTATAAAGGAGATGTTTGAAACAACATGGAGAAAGGCTCTGCTATCTCTGATACTTGTCTTTGTGATACAGGTTCTTATAATGATTGTTTTTGCCCTAGTTGTGGGAATTTCAGCCTACAGCTTTTTAAGAACCTGTCCTTTCCCTGCTTAAATCAGAATATCTTTCTTAGACTGAAAATTGTTCTTCTGTAGAGCTCACCTGAAACCACAAACATTAAGAGGGCGAATGCTTCAAGAATATTGTAAGAGCCCATGTGATCATAAACCCTCATTAAAACGGCTAGGCTAAATATCACAAAAGACATTGATATCCCGGCTATTCTGTCAACAGATCCAATGGGTGACTGGATAATAGCCTCTTCATATTGCTTTTCTTTGAGCGTGAAGTAGATTATGAGGATTAATATTGGAAGAGAAATTGCATATGCAATCTCCGAGATGGATACAACTACCATTGAGATAAACTTGTATTCCGTTATTTCTACGGCTGTAACCCAAGATACTGCTGAATATATCAAGGGCAATCCTGCCACCTTGAGATCAATTAATTCAAAGCTGAATTCAAAGAGAGATGCAAGGCGATATATTCCGTAAACATGCATGAGTATCGAGAGCGGGAGGACTAGGTAGAGATAAAGCATCTTATTAAATTCTGGTGGAAAGACTTTGTAATTGAAAAATTCAAAAAACTCCACAATCTCCGAAAATACGATTATGAGAAAAATGAGAGATGTGAAGAGAAGGTAAGTTGTTAAAAAACTCCAGATTGTGCTCTCATCGACCCTCTCCTTTCCTGTGCTCAATATCATTAATGTGAATATAATCGAGCTTGCAAAGCTACCAAAAATTACTATATCGCCGACAAGCACGAGTCAGAATGGTTAACCTTTAAATATAAATTTTGTTCTCATTATTATACTCTGATACCTCCAAATTATCATTTTTATAATAGCTGATTTTACTCACAATTTATTTGGTTCTGTCAACATTAACACTTCTAATAATTACACAACATCAGGAAACTCTCCAGCCAACTCTTCACAAATCTAAAGTACTCTTGAAAGGAAACCTGTTGAAGAACATCTTTGTTCTCTCCTTAAGCAGAGAAAAGAATCCCTCTACTGCATTTCTCTACAAAAGTTTCATGGCTGTTTTCAACCCCATTCTTTTCAAAACTCAGAAGTACCTGATTCCTCTGTCAACAACGATTTCAGGTTTATTCTCGCATAACTTCAAAACCTCTTTAATGAAAGCTTAGGCGTGAAAACTCGATCTCCCCTCAGTATCAACGTCAATTGCGCTCCAGACGAGAATCTATCTGTTCTCTAAATTTTAACTTCGTCTCGTCTATAGCTATTAGCCTTCTTTTCAGGAGGATTTAGAATTCGTTTAATTCTATGGTAGTAGATTCTGATTAATTCATGGCTTATTTTCTGGAAAAGAGAGATCAGTTTGCTCGCTTTCCTTAAAGATAGAGCATAGAAGTATAATAGGGCTGATAGTATCTTAATCTTAACATCTTTTTTATTGCGACGAAAGACTTTTTAGCTTTGGTTTCCCCTATCAGTT
>WAJY01000158.1 GCA_015523645.1 Geoglobus sp.
ATTTCTACATCCCCTGTATTTTTCACAGCAAATGGCTTCAATTCCACTTCAACACCATCTATTCTAACAAACTTTCCACCAGTTTCGATGCCAGAAATTGAGGAAGGAATGACAACATTGGCAATTCTCCCTGTAAAGGTTTCCCTGGGATCTATCACTATAGTATTTATTTTGGCAAGCCTTTTTACATACTCGAAGGGCAGAGAGTTCAAAGGGTCTGTGCCAATTATCAAAGCTGTGTCTATGGAGGAGTTCTCTAAAAGTCTGTAAAATGCAAACTCCTCATTGCTTTCTCCTTCCTTAAAGCTGTAGCTGTTTATCTCCCCAGTTTTTTCAAACATCAGCTGGTTGAATCCCCTCATGTTTGGATGACAGCCAGATGGAATGAAGTAGACATTTGTCCTCTCATTCAGCTTTTCAAAAAACTCTTTAAACAGATCATACCTTCCTTTCAACCCGTATCTCAAACCCAATCCACCAAAAATCACGTTGAAATCGGATTTCTCCATTTCCTTTATTATTCTCGGAATTTCCTTGGTGAAGATTGATGGAGCCTTTCCGTTCAAAGCATCCATAAATGCTGAGATGAGCTCAACATCATTCCTGACTTCAAGAAATCTTGCATTCTTCTTTGCAAGTTTTGCTGTATGTGTTTTTCTAACATCAACAACAACGAGAAATCTATCTTCCTCATATCCTCTCTGTCTCCTTTTCCCCCTTGGATAGTAGCTGAATTTAGACATGTGTCTTGAGAGACTGTGATAAGGATCTGTACCCCAGTAAAAAACAACGTAGGCATTGTCCCTAACCTCATCAAGCGTTGAAGAAGGTAACTCCTTTTTCAGAATCATCTTAACGAAGTCTCCCAAGCAGAAGGTTGAGTTGTCGTCAATGTAAGCTCCTTTTCTCTCAGCAAGCTCTATAGCAAGCATCTGAGCCTCTATGGTTGTGGTGTCAAGTCCATAAATGGCTAGGTTTTCTGATTCTGCTATCATCCTCTGAGCCTTATCCAATGCAGTGTTAAAATCAACCTCCTTACCATCAACAGATGGTTTTGAGCGAGAGGAGTTGAGATTGAGATAAATTCCAGCTCCTCTTCTGCAAGCATTCCTAACCTGCTTTACACCACCTCCATCAGCTTCAATCTCTATGTCATCACAGAGACAGGAACATCCAGTGCAAGTGTACATTCTCAACCCTCCAGAAAACTGATGGCATCACTCGGACAGTTTTCCCTGCAGGCAACACATAGGATTCTGTTCTTCCCGTATCTTCTGCATTTCTCCATGTTGATTATCTTCAGCACACCATTTTCAAGCCTGTAGATTGGATCTTCTATCCTCGGTCCATATCCAATCCCAGAACCATGAGGATCGTCTGCCGCATGAACCGGACAAACAACAATGCAATTGGCACATCCTGTGCACTTGTCTTCATCAACTATCAAACCTGTTTCAGTTGCTTCTTTCAGCGGCTCCAGAAGTTTTAAAAGACTCTCCCTCTGCTTTTCATACCTCTCCTCTTCGAAAAGAGGTGTACATTCCTCGATTTGACGCTCCCTATTCACAACCTTGAAGGCAAAAGCCATGCATGTTTGATCACCGCACTTTTTGCAGTTTGTCTTGGGCAACAACTTGTAAATCTCCATTGGAGTAATCGCCATTAACTTCTACTCTGTTTTTAAAGCAATTTAACATTTCGCATTAGTGAGTCTGAGACCAAAAGCCATTCCTGATTAACAGGCAAAATTAATAAAACCAAAACCATACCAATTCAGCGATGAAAGCCTCTGTGAATTTTGAAAGCCTCACACCTTCTATCAGGTATGCTGAAGATCTGAAACCTGTCTTATATCAGCCTGAAATGCTCAAAGAGAACTTTCCAGCCTATTACATGTACAGAGACAGCTTTTTGCAAGAGCACAGAGATGTTATTCTTTCAAAGGCTTTGAGGTATGACTATACTGTTACACCACCTTCCAAGATCGGGATAGAGTTTGTCAAGACCTTCGGTCATTATCATCCAAGGGCAAACTCGCTAAGCTACCCTGAGCTCTATCAAGTTATAGAGGGTGAGGCTCTGTTTCTGATTCAGAAAAAAGGAAGTGATGAGAGGGAAATTGAAGACTTCATAGTTATTAACGCAAGAGAGGGAGACATTGTCTTGATACCTCCAGAATACGGGCATGTTTTGGTCAATGCCAGCAAGAAAAAACTTGTAACTTCAAACTGGGTATCGAGAAACTTCCAGTCAATCTACACACACTACAGAAAGCTTAGGGGGGCATGCTACTATTACACAGAAAGAGGATGGGTGAAAAACGAGAGATACTTGAGAATCCCTGAAATAAGATACGCCAAAAGCCTAGCAAACGAGATTTTTGAGATTGATGGAGATATGTATTGGCTAATAGAAACTCCAGAAAAGCTTGAATTCCTGAACAAGCCTGAAGAATATGGAGCCTTGTTTGAAAAAATTTTAGAGTTCCAGTAAGCCCCTCACGGGTGCTATGGGCGGTAGATCCCTCTTGTGTCTGCTTTTCTCAACCATCTCAACAACCTTCGCAACATCCTCCTTTTTAACTCCAAATTTCTCGGATATCTCTCCAGCATCAAGTCCCATCTCAATACCCTTGAGAATTACATCGAGATCTCTGTAAGTGATACCCATCTCATCCTCGTCTGTCTGACCTTTCCACAGCCTAGCTGAGGGCTTCTTTTGAACTATGCTGTCTGGAACTCCTAGATGTCTGGCAAGCTCAACCACCTCTGTCTTGTAAAGATCGCCGATGGGCAAAAAGTCTACTCCGCCATCTCCATACTTGGTGAAGTATCCAACCTTTATCTCGCTCTTGTTTCCAGTTCCTGCAACCAATCTGTTGAGCTTGTTGGCATAATAGTAGTTTATTGCCATTCTCACCCTTGGTTTTATGTTTGCAAAAGCCAGAGATTCAGAATCACCGAACAAGGCGGAGAATTTTTCTAGAATGGGATTTATCTCCACATATTTGTAATCAATACCAAGCTTATTGCATACCAGCTTAGCATCTCTCACATCCTCTTCTGTTGTTACACCTATCTCAGGCATTATCGTTGCCAGAACCCTATCACTCCCCAAAGCTTTCACACTCAAAAAGGCAACTGTTGCGCTGTCAACTCCACCGCTAAGCCCGACAACAACACCATCTGCCTCTGCAAGCTCAACCTTCTTGACAATAAAATCACATATTCTTTCAACAACCTTCTCCCACTTCATGATATCAACCTCAGCAGTATTGCCTTTTGAGCATGAAGCCTGTTTTCAGCCTGATCAAAAACAACCGAGTGACTTCCATCAACAACCTCATCTGTTATCTCCTCTCCCCTGTGGGCAGGGAGGCAGTGCATAACTATTACATCACTCTTCGCCTTATCAACAAGATCGCTGTTAACCTGATATTTCCTGAAAATTTTCAATCTCTTCTCCCTTTCACTCTCATGACCCATGGATGCCCATACATCTGTGTATATTACATCTGCATCATCCACAGCCTTTAAAGGATCATTGGTTATTTCAACATTGCCCCCCAGTTCAACAGCCTTATTCACAACATCCTCATTTGGCTCATAACCTTTTGGAACTGCAACGCTCATCTCAAACCCAACTATTGCAGATGCCAGAATCATTGAATTGCAAACATTGTTCCCGTCACCCACCCATGCAAATTTAATGTCAAATCCCCCTTTTTTCTCCTTTATTGTAAGAAGATCTGCCAAAATCTGGCATGGATGCTCAAGGTTGCTCAGCCCATTTATCACGGGGACTTGGCTATGTTTTCCAAGCTCAATAATCTTCGAATGCTCCCTAACCCTTGCCATTATTGCAGAAACGTATCTTGATAATACTTTTGCAGTATCCCCTATGGTTTCCCCTCTTCCAAGCTGAAGATCGTTCCAGCTCAGATAGAGCGCATGTCCACCCATCTCGCTCATAGCTGTTTCAAAACTAACCCTAGTTCTTGTTGATGGAAGCTCGAATATCATTGCCAAACTCTTGTTTTTCAAATACTCCTTCAAGATTCCTCTTTTTCTTTCGTCCTTAAGCTTTTCCGACAGGGATATTATTTCAAGTATTTCCTCCCTGCTTAGATCACTGATGGATATAAGATGTCTTACCATACCCTAGAGACAAAATTGGCAAAATTAATAAATTTTCCTCTTCTCAATCAGCCTCCTCTCTTCCATTGATGAAGTAGGAAGAGAATC